>JBFEYF010000074.1:0-8707 GCA_041562295.1 Sulfurimonadaceae bacterium | reverse complement strand
GGTGCCTTCGTAGCGATCTTCGCTGCATCTATGGCACTGGTTAACCGTGATATGAAACGTATCATCGCCTACTCGACACTCTCCCAGCTTGGATATATGTTCGTTGCGGCGGGTCTGGGTGCTTACTGGGTTGCACTGTTCCACCTGATGACGCACGCTTTCTTTAAAGCACTGCTATTCCTTGGTGCAGGTAACGTTATGCACGCGATGCATGATGAACTAGATCCTTATAAGATGGGTAAACTTTATCCGGTTATGAAGGGTACGGCGATCCTTATGATCATCGCTTCGGTTGCACTGGCAGGTATCTATCCTTTGGCAGGTTTCTTCTCTAAAGATAAGATCCTTGAAGTTGCGTTTAGCGGTGAGCACTATATCCTGTGGGGTACACTGTGGGTGACTGCGGGTCTTACGGCATTTTACTCATTCCGTCTGATCATGCTTGCCTTCTTCGGTGACACTGAGCGCTATAAAGAGCACGGTATCCATCCGCATGAAGCACACAAGTTTATGCTGATTGCGATGAGCCCTCTTGCTATCCTTGCAATTATCGCAGGTTTCTTTGAACATGCGTTTGTAGAGTTTGTGAACGCTATCCTTCCTGGATTTGAGTTCCATACACACCATGTAGAGATGATCCTTATCGCAGTTACATCACTTATCGCAGTCGGCGGTATCGTCGTAGCGATCATGATGTACAGAAAAGGGCGTATCAGCCAGAAATGGGAAGAGCGTTTTTGTTATAAGATGCTTATCAACCAGTACTGGATCCCACACTTTTATGATGTGGCGTTTACGAAACCGTATAAAGCACTTTCAGAAATCTTCTGGAAGAAGATCGATCTTAAGATCGTGGATGCAACTGTTGACGGTATCGCGAAGTTTGTTTACAAAACAGGTGAGAAAACGCGTGCTATGCAAAGCGGTAACCTATCGACAAACCTACGCTGGATGGTTTTCGGTATCTTAATCTTGTTAGTCTTGGCAGTTGTTCCTGTACTATGGAGCCAAGGTTTGGACTTCTATATGAACAACTTATATTTCATGGGAGGAAAATAGATAATGATGGATCATATTTTATCCTTCTTAATATTTTTCCCGGCAGTAGCGGGAATCTTGGGTTTTATTGTCGATAAGAACTCTATTCGTGCCTACGGACTTTCCGTAGCGGCGATCGAGTTTATCGCGACATTGGCATTGTGGTTTTTCTTTGACGGCACAAACGGCGGTATGCAGTTTGAAGAGCATTTTGCGATTATCGAATCTTTCGGTATCAACTATGCTTTAGGTGTTGACGGTATTTCACTCTTTATTGTTCTTATGACAACCTTTATGACGATGATCGCACTGATCGGTCTGTCTGAAACAGAGCGTTTAAAGAACATGATCATCACGGTTCTTTTCCTGGAAATGACGATGGTCGGTGTCTTCGTAGCACTTGACGCGATCCTTTTCTATGTCTTCTGGGAACTTTCTTTGGTACCGATGCTTTATATCATCGGTGCATGGGGTGGACCACTTCGCGTCTATGCGGCGATCAAGTTCTTCTTGTATACCTTTACAGGTTCACTGATCATGCTAGTGGGTATGCTGGTTCTTGCGTATCTTTACTATACAGCAACAGGACACTGGAGCTTCTCTGTTATGGATTGGCACTACCTTCAGCTGCCTATGGGGTATCAGTTCTGGCTTTTCCTTGCGTTCTTCGCAGGTTTTGCCATCAAGGTACCGATGTTCCCGTTCCATACATGGCTTCCGTACGCGCACGGTCAGGCTCCGACTATCGGTTCTGTGATCCTTGCTGCGGTACTTCTTAAAATGGGTACGTACGGTTTTGTAAGATTCTCACTACCGATCTTCCCGGATGCTTCGGTTATGATGATCACACCGATCGCGATTATCTCGATCATTATGATTATCTATACTGCGATGGTTGCGTATGCTCAGGAAGATATGAAACAGGTTGTTGCCTACTCTTCGATCTCTCACATGGGTGTGATCGTTCTGGGTACATTCGCTCTAAACCCTGAAGGTATCTCAGGTTCGATCTTCTTGATGCTTTCACACGGTATCGTATCGGGAGCCCTGTTTATGCTTGTGGGTGTGATCTATGACAGAAGACATACGAAACTGATCAGCGAGTTCGGCGGTTTGGCTTCGGTAATGCCGATGTACGCGACGATTTTCGGTGTGATGCTCATGGCTTCAGTAGGTCTACCGCTTACTATCGGGTTTGTCGGTGAGTTCCTTTCACTACTAGGTTTTTACCAGGTATCACCTACATTGACACTTCTAGCGGGTACAGCGATTATCGTCGGTGCGATCTATATGCTAAGTGTTTATAAGCGCGGATTCTTCGGTGAAGTGACAAAAGAGGAGAACAAAAACCTTTCTGACCTTAACGGCAAAGAGATGACCGCACTGATTCCTTTGGCACTTATCGTTGCATGGCTGGGTGTCTATCCTAAACCGATCCTGGCGCCGATTGACCTGAGTGTTAATAAAATGGTTCAATTGATGCATGATAAATCATTGACTGAAGAAGCAAAAGAGGTGATTCCTTCACCTCTTAGAAAGAGCGTTAAAGAAGGAGGGGCACACTAATGAGTCAAGAGTTAATTAACGGCACCATTGTCAAAGCGGCTCCGGCATTAGAGAAAGTAGATGTAGCTTTTGCATCATTGAATATGAGTACCCTGACACCGATGCTTGTAGCAATCGCGGGTGCTTTGATCATTCTTTGTATCGACCTTTTCAAGTCGAACTTACATAAGTCTCTTTATGTAATGGTTTCTGTGTTGGTCCTTTTGATCGACCTGATGACAGTTATGGACCTGGGTGCAGTCATCCAGACAGGAAGTATCAAAGGGTTCTTTGATGTGATACTTGTTGACGGCCTGGCGATCCTTTCTCAGATCATCATTATCGTGGCTTCGATGCTCTTTATCCCGTTGGCACTAACGGGCAAGCGTTTCCATGAGTTTGCGTATCCTGAGTTTTTTGCTCTGTTCCTGTTCATGATCTCCGGCTTCCAGTTCATGGTTGCTACAGACAACCTTATCCTGGTATTTGTCGGTCTTGAGACATCTTCATTGGCTCTTTATGCGATGATCGCGATGCACAACCGCGAGAAATCGTTTGAAGCGGCGATCAAGTACTTTACGATGGGTGCACTGGCTGCAGGTTTTTATGCTTTCGGTGCGATGGTCTTTTATGCACTTACTGGATCTGTCGAGATCTCGCAGATGGCAGAAGTACTCTCTGCAACTCAAAACGGTGCGGCAGAAGCCTACATCCTGGTAGCTACGATCTTTATGCTGGGTGCATTCGGTCTGAAGCTTTCACTTATTCCGTTTCATACATGGACACCGGATGTTTATGAGGGTAGTTCTGCGGCACTGGCTGGTTATATGTCAATCGTACCTAAGATCGCGGGATTTGTTGTCGCGATGCGTCTGTTTGAGTTTTTGACTCACAGCGGTCTTGTATGGCTTGAGTATATCCTTTTTGCGGTTGTTGTTATCACGATGACTGCTGCGAATATCTGGGCACTGGTTCAGGAAGATGTGAAGCGTATGCTTGCCTACTCTTCGATTTCGCATGCAGGTTTTGTTATGGCTGCGATCTACATCGGTACGACTCAGGCGAACTCGGCACTTTTCCTTTACTGGATCCTGTTCCTCTTTACGAACCTGGGTGCCTTTACGATGCTATGGGTATCTCGACGTAAAAATGTCGGCCAAGCGCGTTTCGACCATCCGTACAGCAAATTTGCGGGTATGATCAAGACGATGCCGATGATGGCTGTCATTATGGCGATCTTTATGCTGGGTCTTGCCGGTGTACCTCCGTTTTCACTTTTCTGGGGTAAACTTTACATGATCGGATCGGCCGTAGCGGCGGATCATTTGGCGCTGGCGATCATCATGGCACTAAACAGTGCGATTGCAGCATACTACTACCTGAAACTGATCGTTTATATGCTTTTCAAAGAGCCAGAAAACGACGGTTCGGTCTACCTGATCAATGCATCGACGCCACTAAAGACGATTATCGGTTTTGCGGTGTTCATGACGATCATCGCGGTAGCTTATATCGATCCTGTCCTTACTTTTGTAACCGAGTCTGTAGAGATCTCCGGATACTAGGATAGTCAGAGATGAAAAGCAGCTCTTTCATCTCGCGTTCCCTCGCGGGAACACTCTTTTTTACTTTTTTTCTCTTTAACGCTTCACTTTATGCACTCTCCATGGAGATACAAAGCGGTAAAGAGAAGGGAAGTACCTACTCCACGTTACACATTACCCATGAGAGGGACTTCATCTGTGAAGAGTCCCATAACGAGTTTGACGAGGTTACGAAGATCGAGTGTTTTTTTGATGCGGCACCGATCAAGAGCTTTTCAACGGTCAAAAACGGCTTTTTCTCCATTACCTCTTATGAGACACCCAAACTCTTTGTCGTCAAGATCCGCCCCTTTCAAAAGATCAAGCTCTATCATGTAAAAGAGGATCTGGCGACCAATATCAGGGTCGTTCAGCAAAACGCCAGACGGGGTAAACACTGGATGGTCGTAGGGTATAAAGAGAGCCTCCCTTTGGTCCATAACGCCAAGGTACCCTTAGAGGGACTGAACTTTCCGATCGATTTCTCCAATGACGATCTGCCTCATGTCGGTGCTTTGGGCCTTGACGGGCGTCCTATAGAGCTTGAGCAGGTCGAAGATATCTCCGAATACCTTGAAGTACGCAAGTTTTATACGCGTGAACAGTATGACCAGGTGATTACGACGATCGATAAGGCGTTGAGACAGGACCCCAACTCCATATTCAAAAGCGAGTTTTTACTCTATAAAATCCGTACACTGATGCGTCTGGACAAGTTGGACGGGGTGATCGAAAAGGCCAAAGACTTTTTACGCGAGTTTTCCGGAGACGAAGCGGTCCCCGAAGTGCTTTTGCATCTGGCCAATGCGGCATCGAAAATGGGTCTGGTCATCGATGCGGAGTACTTTTATGACCGTCTGCTGACAGAACATTATGAGAGCAAAGAGGCGACGATGGGACTGATCGCTTTGGGTAAACACACCCTATCCAAAGGGGATACGGATAAGGCGCTGCGTTATTACCGTCAGGCTTTGGAAAAAGCTGAGACCAAAGAGATCGCCTCGGATGCCGCCTACCGTATAACGAACTACTACCTATCGGTCGGGGATGCGGAAAAGGCTTCGACCTATATTCAAAAGATCGCTACGGGTAATGTGGAGTACCTGCTGGAAGATTACGAGCGAACTTTTGAAATCGCCAAAGAGTTTTCCGACCGGGGGGCATATATCGAAGCGGCCAACCTGATGAGCGAACTGATCAAAAAACTGGAAAAGACCGACCGCCGTTATGAGGGGACGCTTTACCAGGTGGCTGTCTGGTATGATCTGGGCAATGAAAACGAAACGGCGTACAAACTCTACCAACAATATGTCAAAGAGTTTGAGTATGGCGACTTTTTGCCGGAGATCCAGGAGCGTATCGACAAGGTACTTTTTGAGATCGGTGATGTGAATGCGACCAAACAGCTGGCACTTTATGATACAATCGCACAAAAATATGCCGACCAGGAGATCGCGGACCAGTCCCGCTATAATAAAGCGAAGCTGCTTCACAAAGAGAAGCGCTATGACGAAGTCCTGGGTATGAAGCAGATCCTTTACCGCCTGAACCAAGAGCGTTACCCCGATGTCAATAAGCTGATCTCAGAGAGTGCCAGACTGTTGACCCAGCGTGAACTGGAGAACAAGGTGTGCGAAAAAGCGGTCTTGCTGTTGCGAGGTTATGATTTTAATCTGACGAAAGGATACAGTGACGAACTTTATCACTGTACAATGGATGTGAGCGACTATAAGTATGCGGCCAAACTTGCTGAACCTTTTATCAAAGATCCCGACATGGGGGAACGCCTGAAGTGGCTTTACCGCTATGTGAAGAGTTCGGCGAAGATCGGCGATGACAAGATCGTTTACGTTATGGGGGAAGATCTGCTGAACCTGGCCAAAATCGAGAACAATACGACGGTCAATGATGTGATGAAAGATCTTTTCCGCGCGTCGCTGCGACTGAAAAAAGAGGATAAAGCACTGGAGTGGATCACTAAGATCGAAGAGCATTTCGGCCTTCGCTACAGTGATATCGAGCTTTATATGGCGATGAGCAAGCTGGCTAAGGAGAAGCGTGACCAGACGATGATCGAGACCTACGCGACCAAAGTCGTCACGCTGCAAAAGAAGAGCCAAAGCTATACATTCTCGCCGGAGATAGAGTTTATGCTTATATCGGCGCTTAAGAAGCTCAAAAAGAGCGACAAAGCCTACCTTGTAGCCAAAGATCTGACTGCGATCGTCACCAAAGAGGGTGACAAAGCCCGGGCCTTTTATGAGCTTGGTAGTATCGCCCAGAAGCTGGGACGTAAAGATGAATCAAAAAAAGCTTTGAAGCTCAGCGCTGAAGCTTCCAAAACATCCCCGTGGAGTAAACTCAGCCGGGATGTTTTGGAGTTAATGAAGTAAGGCTATAATGGAACCGACAGATATCCTGGTCGTTGACGACTCTCCGATGATCGTCAAACTGATCATAAAATTTTTACTTAATAACGGTATCAAGGGGCACCATTTTGAGGCGGACCATATCTATACCGCCAATGACGGGATGGAAGCGTTTGATATGCTTTCGACCAAACCCCATATCAAGTTTATCATCAGTGATGTCAATATGCCGATGCTTAACGGGGATGAGCTGTTGGAGATCCTCATCGATACGGGTAAACTGGCCTCCATGGAGGTGATCCTTATTACGAACAAGGAGACCTCCCAGAGGCTTTCGTCACTGACGCGTAAAAATATCCTGGGCGTTATCCATAAGCCGTTTAACAAAGACTCTTTTCCCCAAGCTTTTAATGAGCTGCTGGATGAGAAGCAAAAGCGCCTGGAACAGGCAGTTGTGGTCAAGAAAGAGAACCAGGAGAAGGTCAAGCTTATGGGGGATGTCCTCAAAGAGTACCTGGAAAAAGAGGAGCTTCCGGTTGATACGAAGCTGCTGGGTGTCTGTGTGAATGAGCAGTTGGACCTTGACAGCCCCATCATGGGAAGCGAGATGCTCTCACTGATGCTTATTATGATCCATGACTATTATGAAAAAGCACAGCTTGATGCCAAAGTCAACGAGGATCATATCCGAAAGATCTTCGCGCATGCGGTGCAGCCCCAGCGTACCTATACGGAAAAATACCCCTACAATCTTTTGGGCACCTTTAAGCATACGCTGGAGAGTGTAGCGACAGAACTTAACTCCGGTACGAAGATGGAGGATGATGCGATTATCGCAAAGATCTTCGCGGATCTTGAAGATACGGCATCGATCATAGTAAGCAAAGTCAAAAAGTATTCCCGCAAGGATGTGTTGCTTTACGAACCCTATTTTGAACAGATCATAGAAGAGCTGTCGGCCATGGATCCTAATGTCAATACCTATGAGTTGCAAAAACTGCGGGCCGAGCTTGCGGAGCTGATCGCTTTTCACAAATGGATGCGCAACTTCTATCAGACGGCGGAACTCTTTACGCAGATCCCGTCACTGAAAACGAACAGTGCCGTCGTCAACGAATGCAACAGCAAGATACAGGCAGTTTTCAAACAGATATCGGCAGCGATTTTACACTATACCGGTGCCGTAGACAAGATGATCTGGAACCGTGCAAAAGCTTCGGCGATGGTGTTGAAGTTTTTGAGAAAAGAGCTGCCCAAAAAGATCCCCGGTACCAAAAACTATCTGATGTATAAAGAGCGTCTGGATAGAAGCCGTATCAAAGAGTATGAGAATTATGAACGCGAGACGGTGATCATTATCTCCAACTACCTGGAAACCCTCCAGGAGGTCAAAAACAAGCAGGAGGAGTTCTTCCCGCTTTGGAGTATGCTGGGGTTTTCCAATGCCAAGATCGTCGAGTCCTGGCTGAAAGGAAACCGTCCGACCAAGATCGTCATGGATTATGACTTTAAGACGCCGACATTTAAAAACGGCCTGCAGTATCTTGCGCATCTTGGCAAAAACTATCCCCAGGTCAAAGATATCCTGGATGAGGATCACATCTATCTCTTAAGCTCCAATGCCAAGCTTGCCGAAGTACGAGAGGAGAAGCGCGGGATGGAGTTCTCACTCATCTCCAAGCCGCTGAGAGAGTACGAAATACGGAATACTTTTCTTTACTCCTGAGTCGATCGTGCTATAATCATAGACAAAGCTTAAAGAGGGGAAGCGATGCACTATCCCGATTTTGTCAATAACAGCACTTTTTACCACATGGACAGCTCGCGAAGCGATGCGGAACAGCTGTTGGGGCTGGCGGAAAATATCAAGCGTGTTCATGCCCTGACTTCGACCCATTATGATGACTTTGGAAAACTGATCAATGACTATCTGCGTTCGGGTATCGAGATCTTTCAGATGCAAACGGGTATCGTCAGTCATATCACCGATGATCTTAAGTATATCGTCAAAGATGTCCAGACCCCCTTGGAAGTGATCCAAAAAGGGGATGTCTACGAACTGGAAGGGACCTACTGCCGCGAGGTGTATGAGACCCGACGCACTCTGGGCTTTCCTCACGTAGGAAGGATCAAAGAGCTGCAGCACCACCCTGTCTATGAAAACCTCAAACT
>JBFEYF010000073.1:0-8722 GCA_041562295.1 Sulfurimonadaceae bacterium | reverse complement strand
ACAATCGTCCCGTTTTCCTGAAGCTGTTTGATAATGGCTTTTGCCCCTTCATGACCCTGATAGGCGGCTTTACGGCACCACTGCAGTGCCAGTTCGCCGTTTTGTTCGCACCCTTGGCCTTTATCATACATATAGCCGAGGTTAAACTGAGCTTTGTCCAGTCCAGCTTCGGCGGCACGGTTAAAGAGGATAAAGGCTTTTTTGTAATCCTGCTGTACGCCGTGCCCCTCTTTATAAAGCACCCCAAGGTTGTTAAAAGCGTCGATATTACCGCGTTTTGCTGCTTCTTCGTACCAGTAGGCAGCAGCAGAGAGATCCTTGTCGGTACCGATCCCGTTTTCAAACATCAGGGCTGTCTCATACTGGGCCTGCATGACACCCATCTGGGAAGCCTGCAGGAAGTAGTCAAACGCCTTGGACTTATCTTCGGCGACACCCTGGCCGTTACTGTATAAAATACCGAGGTTGAAGTAGGCAAGCGGTTCTTTGAGAATAGCCGCTTTTTCGTACCAGACCAGGGCCTGATCGAGGTCTTTTTCTACACCGAAACCGTTTTGATAGAAGTATCCGACCGTTGTCGTTGCTTCGGGGTCGTTGTTCTCGGCCAGTTGAGAGTAGAGTTCAAAGGCTTTTGCATAGTTGCCTTGGGTAAAAGCATCATGGGCTTGCTGTTTCATAGAGTATCCGTTACTGAAAGTTTTTGGGGTATTATAGGTAATTAGCGTCAAAAGACGCTGAGTTTTGAGAGTTAACTTCGGGAGTGGGTTCCGGTAGAGACCTTCTTCATACGTTTTTCAAAGATCTTTTTGAGTTCCTCTTTTTTTTCGAGGTGTTTATCACGTACGAGATGCTCCAGACTACCGTCTGTCTCTTCATCATACTCGACAACTTCAGGTTCGTAATCTTTATATTTATCTAAAATTTCTTTATTTGTAGCCATAAGTCACCCTTTTTCTGTTATGATTATAACCTATTTTGAATTTAATTATAAATAAAACCGCGGTTAACGCATGAAGGATTTAATGATGAATTTAGAAATTACTCCGGGCCAGTTGGGCGTAAGACCCCCTGTAACGAAGCCGCATCCGGCTTTTTATGAGCTTGTCGGTGAAGAGGGGATGCGCAAACTGGTATCAGACCATTATGACCTGATCAAAGATAGCGAGATCCGTTTTCTCTTCCCGATCGATGAGGAAGATTTCGAAGATGCAAAAAAACATGCGGCGGATTTTTTGATCCAGATCTGCGGCGGGCCTGACTACTTTAACCAGACACGCGGTGCGCCGCAGATGGTCGGAAGACATGCTCCGTTTCGTATCACTGCCGAAGCGCGTTTTGTCTGGCTTGATCTTTACCGACAGCTTTTAGACGGTCTGGTAGGTGCCAACGGTGAACCGGTACCCGAAGAGATCGTTAAAAGTTTCTGGGATTATCTAGATATTTTTTCTATTTGGATGATCAATACCCCTTCCTAAATCTTCAGGCAGAGAGTAGCCCGAAGTACGCGAAAGGGCATGCTGGAAGATCATCCCGCCGTGCGGGGTGCCGATCTCGGCTTTATCATATAAGTAGGTGTAGATCTCATCGGCCTGATCTTTCTCAACAACCACCTCTAAAATCTCCATCTCTATCCATGAAAAGTTTGTCGTATAACTGGAACCCCTGGCGTTGCTTTTGTTAGCCATGATGATACCTTTTTCTTTGGAGAGGTCTTTGAGCACAGAAAGACCCAGGTGGTGCGGCAGCAGACAGGTGATCAGCTTGTGGTCACTTAACCTTTGCATCGATCTTCTCCATCACTTCCTGCGGGATATAGGTACCGGCACGCTCCAGCGTCGTCACATAGATAAAACCCTTACCCGGCGTGTCAAGCTCTCCGGCCAGGTACATGGCGTCAAAGACACGGTTGACCTGTTCCGTGGAGACGATGATATTGATGATCTCTTTTTCCGCTTCGACGGCAACACCCAAGAGGCCCAGTTTTTCACGTACACCGCTACCCTGGGCAAAATTGATTGTCGCTCCTTGTGCTCCGGCTTCGTAAGCGGCTTTGACGATAGTGTCTGCATACCCTTTTTGGACGATGCAGGTGATAAGTTCGACATCGGTCAGTACGGTGATCTCACGTATTTTATTCACTGATTTGTTCCTGTTTTTTGAGTTTATGCTGTGCCCACATACCTGTTAAGAGTACGGAGAGGATCGGAAAGATCGAAGCCATGGAGAGAATTCCGAACCCTTCGATAGCGTTAAGCGCACCGCCAAACCCCAGCCCCATGGCCAAAACAAGCGGTACGGTAATAGGCCCCGTGGTAACGCCGGCACTGTCCCAGGCGATATTGACAAACTCCTCTGTAGAGAGGTAGGTCAACACAATAGCCGTCAGGTAAAGCGGCACTAGAAGATAGCCTAGAGGGATATCAAAGATCACTTTGGTGATACCGACAGCCAGGCCGAAGGCAACCCCCGTCGAGACGGCCAGCATCAGGGTTCTTTTTTTCAAAACCCCCTGGGTGAGTTTCTCTACGGTCATGCCCAGTGCATTGAGTGCGGGCTCTGCCAACGTGGCGCCAAACCCCAGGATCCAGGCGAAGATTACGGCGATCAGCAGTCCAAGGATATAGGGAAACATCGGTTCCATGATAGTGCCGTCATCAAGGGCCAGGGGACTAAAGGCGACAGGGATGATACTGCCTGACTGGTCTCCCAGTTTTGTCAGCCCGTAGGTCAAGCCTACGTTAAAGATGATCATGCCCAGTACGGAGAGCACAATTCCGTAAGCGATGGTCCCTCCGTTGTGGATCTTTTGGCGCAGGATCACTTTCATGACGATAAAAAGAAAAAGTACCAGCGGAACAATCGCCTGGATCCCCAAAATGATCTCCTGTCCCGGGGTCACTTCATACCACTGCGGCAGGGTTTCGACACTCTTTACCTGGGAGACCATCGCCATGATATCTGCCGGAGTCTGGGTAAAGTAGACAAAGACCGCCAGACTCATAACCCCCATAATAGGAAAAAGTGACGCCAAAGTCACGATACCGAACCCCGAAAGCGACGTGTTCCCTTTACCGCTGGCTGCGGCGATACCGATACCCAAAGAGAGTACCAGCGGAACGGTCACCGGACCTGTCGTCACGGCACCGCTATCCCATGCCAGTCCCAAAACCTTGGAAAGCTCCGGTATGGTCATCAAAAAGATGGTGAGACCCAAAACGGGAATCAGGGTAAGGTAGATATAGGGTTTGAGGCTCCAGCCGTGAATAAAGCGCAGGGTCCCCAAAATCGCGGCCAATCCGACCCCCATCCCGACGATCAGGACAAGATAGCTGGAGTAGAGATTGAGCAGGGCGTAAAGATAGGGGGCTTTATCGACACTCACCAGCGATCCGGCAGCTTTAAGCGCTCCGATCGCGGGTTCGGCAAAGGTGACACCGATACCGAGGATAAAAGCGATGGTCAAAACGACACTGAGCGAGACCTTCTTGGGCAGGGTGTTGCCCATCACTTCGCCAAAAGGCATCAGTCCCTGTTTGATCCCCTCCATAAAGAACATCAGTCCCAGGATGACCGCAGTCAGCCCCATACTGATGACGGAGGCGTCGACGATATCCTGACGTAAAATAAGTAGTTGAAACAGGACCAGATAGAGTGCCAGCGGCAGCAGTGCATAAACCTGTTCCAGCAGGCGGCTGGTCAGGTAGGGCTGCAGAAGTCTGTAGGCATCAATAGGGCGCAGCGTGATACGGCTGGGCGGTTTTTGGTCCTCTTTAGGGGATAGATCATTGTAACTGATAATAGTGTGGCGAACCTGCGCCTCTTTGAGAAATTGTGCGTATCGTATCTTTTTGACATCTTCCATGCAATGAGTATAGCAAAAAAAGGGCCAATTTTAAGAAGCCCCCTTACAGTTTTAAAGCCAACTTTACAAAGATTTGGATAAAATAATTCACTTTAAAATTTAATAGATGGATTTTCTATGAACGAATCACAGTATATCTGGATGAATGGTGAATTTAAACCGTGGCATGATGCAAAAGTGCATGTATTGTCACATACGATACATTACGGTAACGGTGTTATCGAAGGTACAAAAGCGTATAAAACAGATAAAGGTTATGCGATTTTCCGCCTGAACGATCATACAAAACGTCTGCTCGAATCGGCGAAAATGACACTGATCGACATCCCTTATACCGTTGAAGAGCTCAATGAGGCTCAGGTTGAACTTTTAAGAAAAAATAACTTTACGGGTGATAATGTCTATATCCGTCCGTTCGCCTTTTTGGGTTACGGACAGATGGGTGTGTATCATAAAGATGCTCCGGTTGAAACGGTATTGGCTTCATGGGAGTGGGGTGCCTATCTGGGTGAAGAGGGTCTGCAAAAAGGGATCCGTCTGAAGATCGCATCGATGACGCGTCCCGGTAATACCTCAAATATGGGTAAGGCCAAAGCGACAGCGAACTATCTGAATTCCCAGATGGCCAAATATGAGGCGATCGAGTGCGGTTATGACGAGGCGCTGCTTTTGGATGACCAGGGGTATGTCGCAGAAGCGAGCGGCGCATCATTTTTCATGATTAAAGATGGCGAGATCGTTACACCGCCAAGCGATAACGCTTTGGCTTCGATTACCCAAAAAACGGTGATTGAAGTTGCCCAGAAGATGGGGTATACGGTAAGCCGACGCCGTATTACACGTGAAGAGGTCTATATCGCAGACGAAGCTTTCCTGACAGGAACGGCAGCGGAGATCACTCCGGTACGTGAAGTTGATGCACGTATTCTGGGTGAAGGATGCCGCGGCCCGATTACTGAAAAGCTTCAAAGCACCTACTTTGATATCGTTTTCGGTAGAAACAAAGAGTATGAACACTATTTGACCTATATCTAAAATAAAAGGATTACAATGCCAGCAGATATGAACGACTATTTTAAAAAACGCGGCGGCTCAAGCGGCGGCGGTTCCAACCAGCCTCCAAGACGCCCTGAGATGCCTCAGATGAACTTCAGTTTCGGTCCGAAGATGTGGATCGTCTATCTACTGATCGCTATCGGTGCTATCTTTTTTCTTACCAAGCCTTTTGTCGTTATCGATGAGGGGGAACGCGGTATTAAAGTAACGACAGGTAAATATGATCCGATCGCCATGGAACCGGGATTTCATATACTGGTGCCTTTTATCCAAAGGGTGATTGTCGTTGATACGAAAGTCCGTATCATCAACTATAAGCAGGGTATCGACCGAGTTCAGCGTGACAGCGGAATCCAGTCCAGTCCTCCGGTAACGGTACTTGATAAGCGCGGTCTTCCTGTATCTATCGAATTGACGGTACAGTATCAGTTGAATGAGAAGTTTGCGGCACAGACGATATCGACATGGGGTCTGAGCTGGGAAGATAAGATCATCAACCCGGTTGTACGTGACGTGGTACGTACGGTCGTAGGTAACTACGAAGCGGAAAAACTTCCTAACAAGCGTAACGAGATCGCCGTTGCGATTGAAACAGAGCTCCGTAAGTCTGTGAACAAGCTGGAAAATGCTCCGGCTATTTTGCACTCGGTACAGCTGCGTGAGATCGGTCTGCCTCAAAAGGTAAAAGACCAGATCGAGCGTGTTCAGGTTGCCAAACAGGAAGTTGAAAGAGCACAGCAGGAAGTTGAACGTGCCAAGCAGGTAGCTTTCCAGGCTCAGGAAAAAGCACGCGGTCTGGCTGAAGCCAAAAAGATCGAAGCGGAAGGTATCGCTACTGCTAAAAAGATCGAAGCGGAAGGTATCGCTAAAGCCAATAAACTGATCTCAAGTTCACTGACACGTCATCTTCTTGAACTGGAGCAGATGAAAGTCCAGTCCAAGTTCAACGAAGCGCTTCAGGTGAATAAAGACGCGAAGATCTTCCTGACACCTGGCGGTTCCACACCGAACATCTGGGTTGATATGAAGGGTGCGCAAAAACGTACTTCTACTGCACAGTAAATTCACGCAGATTTATCTTTCTCGGCCTTTTGGCCGATATACCTCATAACACTTACATAAAAGATTATCAATTATGAAACAGACTCTAAACAAAATCGACTGGAAAAAATGTGACGGACTTTTACCTGTCATCGTACAGGATGCAGGCAGCCATGAAGTGCTGATGATGGCCTATATGAATGAGAAGGCTTTGGAACTGAGCCTTTCCACGAAGTTCGCACACTACTACTCCCGAACCAAAGAACGCCTCTGGAAGAAGGGTGAATCAAGCGGTCATACCCAGAAGATCCAAAGCTTTTCACTCGATTGCGACAACGATACACTCCTTATCAAGGTAGATCAGGAGGGTGTAGCCTGCCATACGGGACGAAAATCCTGTTTCTTCACCGACCTGGAAAGCGGCGAGGCCACCAGTGATATAGAAGTGGATACGACGGCCATGTACGGGGTTATCGACCAGCTTTATCATACGATCATGGAGAAAAAGGACGGTGATCCAGAAAAGTCCTATACGGCACAGTTGATTGCCAAAGGTGAAAACAGCTATCTGAAAAAGGTAGTAGAGGAGGCCGGAGAGTTCTGTTTTGCCGTCAAAGATGACAACAAGGCGGAGATCATCTACGAAGCGGCTGATATGGTCTATCACACGATGGTAGCGATGGCTGATAAGGGGATTGCACCGGAACTGGTCAAAAAAGAGCTGGCCAGACGTTTTGATATCGGCGGACTGGAAGAGAAGGCTGCAAGAAGCAAATAATGGTAGAAAAAATCAGGGAAGCGATCATCACCTTTTTTCAAAGTTTGACAGGTTATGATTATCTGGGCTTTTTTGTTACAATGGTACTGTTTATGATGCTACTGTTTTTGGCACTCTATTTCAGACATCGTACAAAGCTCTCTTTTCTGATAACGTTGATAGGGTTTGTTTTTTTCTTTGGCGGTCCTGTCGCTGTGCATGCACTGGTCAAAGCGACACTCTTTAAACATGAGTCACAGGTCAAAGAGGTACGGCAGCTGCACTATTCCGATACACTGCTTGTCAAGGGCGAGCTGCACTATCTGGGTAAGCACAAGGCACGTTACTGTGAGGTGTCGGTCGCTGTACATAAAGAGGGAGGCAACTTCTTCAAAGCTTTGGTTTATAAGATGAAACCGCTGCAAGAGGGTAGTACAAAAGTCGAAAAAGAGCTGGAAAAAGGGGAGACGACCCCTTTTAAGGTAGTCATCGAGCCGTTCAATTATGGCGGCGACTATAATATTACCATTGCATCGGGGTGTTTTAAATGACCTATTTTACGATCTTTCACTGGATCAGTACCATAGTTATCGCAGCTCTCTTTTTCGGGCTCTTTTTGCTTACAGTGGCTAAACTTAAAGGTCAGTTTCGTTTAGTCGGGATTCTTGTTATATTGATTGTGGCACCCACAGTAGAGTTTATGGCAGTGATAAGCCTGGACAAAAAGACCAAAATAGCGACACTGGAGCGTTTTGAAAACAAACGGGTCCTGCGTACGGAAGAGATCGTCTTTACAGGCTATGTTGTCAATCGGGGCGAGTATACGATCGGGACCTCTACGCTGGAGATCAAGCTGATTAACCACGGTCATGCGACGGGCCGCGTCAGCGGAACCAGCTTTTACCGTCCCAACAGTTTTTGGGAGACATTTTTCGGTTCGGACAGCGCCAAAGAGAAGAACAAAGAGCGTCCCGGTACCCTGCTTAAAAGTATCGTGGTCGCCAAAGACCTGCCTGCGGGTGAACGTCGGAAGTTCAAGGTCCGTTTTAAGTACCCCAGTTATTTTCGTGATGTAGCGATTTTGACGAAACTCTCTAACCATTAACAAAGGAACAGGATATGGACCTACTGGTCGTTTTAAAAGGATTGCTTGCGCTGTTTTTGGGTGTCATTGCTCTATTGATTGCGGTTGTGATATTTAAAAACAGCTCTTTTTTTAAAGCCTTGATCGCTGTTGTGATCGAAATGGCAGTTGTAGCGGGACTTTTTTGGGCTTTTTCTTGGGGAATAGATGTCTCTATGAAAAAAGCGGTTTTGTACAATGTCAAAAACAGCAGAATCCTATCTCAGGAGAAGATCTATGTCAGCGGGGATGTACGCAACGTCGGAAAATATACGATCAATAATGCTTATATCGAGATCAAACTGATCAATGCGGCAGCCGGCGGTAAGATCTCGATGCGAGGTGAAGGGGATAGCGGACCTAAAAGGGATAGCAGTATTTCAGAGTCGTTTAAAATAGCGACCAATATTAAGCCGGGCACTCAAAAACATTTTTCTGTATCCTTTCGCTATCCGGCCTACTTTAGGCTCTCAAATATACGATGGAAACTAAGCTATGACTAGAGGGCATAGCTGTTATAAAAGAGGAGTATAGATGGATTTGGTAGAGATTTTAAAGATTGTAATGGCGGTTTTTATTGCCTTTATTTTCCTGGTGATCATTGTCAAAAGCTGGAACCCGGAGCAGCCTTTTAAAGCTTTTATGATACTCATTGTGGAGGTCGTTGTCGGGGTAGTGGTCATACTCTTATCGAGCTGGGCAGTAGATAACTCATTTAAAAAAGCGGTCTTGACACAGTTTAGCAACCGCTTTATACACTCTCAGGAGAAACTTTCGATCAAAGGGTGTGTACGCAATGTCGGAAAATACCCGATCAATAACGTCTATTTGCATATTAAAGTGATTAATAATGCTTCTGGGGGCAGCGTACAAAACAACAGTT
>JBFEYF010000072.1:0-8742 GCA_041562295.1 Sulfurimonadaceae bacterium | reverse complement strand
CGTCGGCGGGAGATCCGTTCACTGATGCCGGTGATCAAAAGTTTACAGGGAAGATTGTCTCAAAAACGTTCACTGCTTGTTATCCCTGCGCATCTGAATGAAACGGATATCGAGGAGCTTTACGGGGATATCTCCGGTTTTGAGGTTATTCGAGATACCCATGAAGCTGTCTTGGAAGCGGAATATGCATTTGTCTGTTCGGGTACAGCGACTCTGGAAACCGCCCTGATCGGGACTCCGCTATCACTTATCTATATAGCAAACAAGTGGGAATATAAGATCGCCAAGATGGTGATGAAGCTTCCGTTTGTCGGCTTGGCCAACCTATTGTACTACTTTGACGGAAAAGAGGCGATGCACCCGGAGTTTTTACAAGAGGATGTGACGGTCGGAAATCTGCTTAAAGCCTACGAGGAGGATGACCGCTCTGCCTATTTCAAAAAGAGCCTGGAGCTGCGCAAAATGCTGGGCGGAAACTGCAGCAGCAGGGTAGCCGAAATTTTAGCTAACTAAGATATAATTGACGACATTAAAAGGTCATGCGAAAGGGATTTTATGGATAAAGAACCGATGACAGCCAGAGGCTATGAAAAATTATCTAAACAGTTTGAATATATGAAAAATACGGAACGTCCGCAGATCGTCAAAGAGATCGAGATCGCTGCGGAGCATGGAGACTTTAAAGAGAATGCAGAGTATCATGCTGCCAAAGAGAAACAGCGCCTTATCGATGAGCAGCTGAACAACCTCAGTGATATATTAGGCAAAGCACAGATTATCGATCCCAGCACGTTAGCGCATGAACGTGTCAGTTTCGGCTCCTGTGTCGAACTTTGTGATTTGGAGACGGATGAGGAGTTTACCTATTTTATAGTAGGCGGTCCTGAAAGTATCCCGGACAAGGGATTGATCTCCTTTCACTCTCCGCTGGCTAAACAGCTGATGGGTAAGGAAGAGGGTGATGAAGTCAAAGCCAAGCTTCCGGGCGGGGTCAAAGAGTTTGAGATCCTCAGTGTAAGCTATAAAGAGATTCCCTTCGAGGATTAAAAGCGTAAAGGATTTGGAGTAGAAGATGAATGTAGCTATTGTAGGTGCCAGCGGTTTCACCGGTTTGGAGCTGATCAAGATCATCCATGAGCATCCCAACTTTAGACTCAAAGAGGTAGCCACGACGACAGGAGACCTCTCTATAGATACACTGCACCCAGCACTTAAAGATGTAGTCATCGGCAGTGTCGAGACGGTTGACCTGCACCAGATAGGACAAAGCTGTGACCTTGTCTTTTTAGCGGTACCGCACAAGACTGCTATGGAACTTGTCAAGACGTTGACTCAGTATGATATCAAGATCGTGGACCTATCGGCCGATTACCGTCTGGAACGTGACACGTACGAGGCGCACTACTGCCCCCATATCGATCCAGACAATATTGATCAGGCGGTCTACGGGTTGCCGGAACTTTACCGTGACGAGATCCGTTCTGCCCAACTGGTTGCCAACCCCGGATGTTATCCTACATCGGCTATTTTGGCACTGGCCCCGTTCGCACGCTATATGAAAAAAGATACACCGATATTCGTAGATGCCAAAAGCGGTGTCAGCGGTGCCGGCAAAAAGTGTGTGGAGAGTACGCACTTTGTTACGATCAATGACAATATGTTTGCCTATAACCCGCTGGGGCACCGTCACGGTCCGGAGATAGCGGAAAAGCTTAAACTTTTGGATGCCGCATCGACAAAAGTCCATTTTGTACCGCACCTGGTTCCGATTACAAGAGGGATGCTGACATCAGTCTATATCGAGCTTGATCAGACAATCGATGCCGCTTCGGTCCTCAAAGAGTACTACAAAGATGAAGCGTTTGTCCGTGTACGCCAAGAGCCTGTGACGATGAAGCAGGTGGCCGGTACAAACTTTTGTGATATCTATGTCAAACAGGACGGAGAGACACTCTTTATCAGCAGTGCTATAGATAATCTGCTAAGGGGTGCATCATCACAGGCCGTAGCCAATGCCAATTTGATGTGCGGCTTTGATGAGAAACTGGGGATACCGACTATTGCCTATGTCCCATGATGTTATAGAGTTACAGGAGGGGGCAGTTCTGGTCGCCGATGCCCATTATGCTGATTACCGACCTCTGTTTAAGTCCCTGATCGACAAAATCGAATCCGGAACGATAGAGACCACTCAATTGGTGTTGATGGGGGATGTCTTCGATCTGCTGTTTGCTCCGATGTCCCGACTGCAACATAATGAAGCAGATATTATCCGCCAGTTAAACCGTTTAAGCCAAAAAATTGAGATCATCTACTTGGAAGGCAACCACGACTTTTTGCTCAAAAAAATTTTCCCACGTATGAAGATCTACACGCTGGCACAACAGCCGGTCGCGGCGCGGTTTAAAGGCAAATCGGGCTGGCTTGCCCATGGCGACTGGGGCGGTGATCTGAAGTTTAGAGTCTTTACTAAAATAATCCGTTCTTCCTTTAACCTCTTTTTCCTTAACCTGCTGGACCGCCTCTTTTTCTATCGGATCAGCGACGGTTTTCGCAGAAGACTGGCTTCTAAAAAGATCTGTTCAGACTTTAGGGGGTTTGAAGAACATATAAAAAAGCGTTTTTTAGATCATCCCGGTTATAAGGGATGGTTTGTGGAAGGACATTACCATCAGGGTAGCAGTTTCTCTATGGAAGCCCTTTTTTACCGCAATCTGAGCGCTTTGGCTTGTAATCAAAGCTATTTTGTAGTACAATCTAACAAAGATGAGATTTCATTGTCTGAGTGTACGCTGTAAGGAGTTTTCGTAATGTTTGGTCAAGACAATACTCTAAAAGTCGGTAGTAACGAAATGGAGTTGGTTGACTTTAGAATACTTAAGCAGGTAGATGATGAAGTCTATGAGGGTATTTACGGAGTTAACGTATCGAAAGTACGTGAAATTATCCGTTTCCCTAAACTGACAGAGATTCCGGGAGTCGCCGGTTTTATCGAGGGGATTTTCGATCTTCGAGGTGTCGTTATACCTGTGGTTAATCTGGCACGCTGGATGGGGATTGAAGAGCCCGAAGAACGTATTGAAGAGAAGCGTGTTATCATTGCCGAGTTTAACAATATCCTGATCGGCTTTGTTGTGCATGAAGCTAAACGGATACGCCGTATTAACTGGAAAGATATCGAACCCGCATCGTTCTCTTCGGGTGTCGGTGCCCTGGATAAAAGCAAAATTACAGGTGTTACCCGTATTGAAGATGATGCGGTACTTCTGATCCTTGACCTGGAAAGTGTTGTTATGGATCTGGGACTCTATGCCCCACCGATGACATCTACGCATGAGAGCAGAAAAACGTTCAGCGGACTTGTACTTCTGCTTGATGACAGTCCCACCGCCCGCAAGATCATGGAAGAGGCCCTTCATGATATGGGCTTTGATGTGGTTGAAGCGTTTGACGGAGAAGAGGGTATCGAAAGACTTGATTCATTGTATGAACAGTACGGAGCTGATCTGACAAATAAATTAAAACTGATTGTGTCCGATGTAGAGATGCCTAGAATGGATGGTTTTCACTTTGCGGCACGTATCAAAGCGGATGAACGTTTCAAATCAATTCCGATCATATTTAACTCCTCGATCAGCGACCACTTTAGTGAGATGCGGGGTAAAGATGCGGGAGGCGAAAGCTATCTTGTCAAATTTGATCCGACAACATTCTATAATGAAGTGAAGAAAGTACTTGAATCACATATACCAGCAGAAGGAAATGCATAATGGATGAATTTCAGGAGATATTACAAGATTTCTTAATTGAGTCTTTTGAATTAATCGAACAGCTTGATCAGGATCTGACACTCTTGGAAACTACTCCGGATGATCTGGAACTACTCAACAGAATTTTCCGTGTAGCACATACAATCAAAGGTGCCAGCTCATTTTTACAATTTGATGTCTTAACCCATTTGACCCACCATATGGAAGATGTTCTAAACAAAGCACGTCATAATGAACTTCAGATCACTCCGGAAGTTCTGGACGTAGTATTGCCTTCTATTGATATGATGAAAGAACTTCTTTATACGATCAGAGATACCGGCAGTGATCAGGGAATCGATGTTGCGGAGATGGTCAGCAAGCTGGATATGATCTCAGGCGGTGACGGCAATGTAGAAGCTCCTGCTGTCGAGAATCTGCCTGCGGATGAGGTTTCTTTGGATACACCGGCTGCTGAAGTTGAAGAGCCTGTTGCCGAAGCGGTCGTAGAAGAAGATGAACCGGATTATTCCAATATGAGTGACGACGAGGTTGAAGCTGAGATCGAACGTCTTTTGGCTCAAAGACAGGAAGAGGATAAAAAGCGTCGTGAAGAGAAGCTCGCGGCGGGAGAAGAGGTTCTCTCAACACCTGATAGCGACGTATCTGCTGAGCCGGCTCCTGTGGCAGCCGCACCTAAAGCTGAAGTGAAAAAAGAAGAGCCGGCACCGGTTGCGGCTGCGCCGGTTACCCCTGCTCCTAAAACTGTGACACCTCCGGCAGGTGGAACAAGCCCTGCACCTAAAGATAATGCGAAGCCTGCACCAAAACCTGCGGCAGCGGTAGAGCAGACGATTCGTGTTGATGTTAAACGTCTGGACCACCTGATGAACCTTATCGGGGAGCTGGTACTGGGTAAAAACCGTCTGATCAAAATCAATGATGATGTCGAAGAGCGCTATGAAGGGGAAGAGTTCCTTGAAGAGCTCAATCAGGTCGTATCGATTGTATCCCTGGTTACAACAGATCTTCAGATCGCCGTTATGAAGACCAGAATGCTTCCTATCGGAAAAGTCTTTAATAAGTTCCCGCGTATGATCCGTGACCTCTCCAGAGATCTGAATAAGAAGATCGAACTGGTTATCTCCGGTGAAGAGACGGAACTGGATAAGTCGATTGTTGAAGAGATCGGAGATCCGCTGGTACATATTATCCGTAACTCATGTGACCACGGTATCGAAAGTCCCGAAGACCGTGTGGCAGCCAAAAAAAGTGAAACGGGTATCATCGAACTTAAAGCCTACAATGAAGGTAACCACATCGTTATCTCCATTACCGATGACGGTAAAGGTTTGAATGCTGATATGCTCAAGCAAAAATCGGTAGAAAAAGAGCTGATCAGTGAGACAGAAGCGGATAACATGGGAGATAAAGAGGCATTCAGTCTTATCTTCCGTCCCGGCTTTTCAACAGCTGCCCAGGTGACATCGGTATCGGGACGTGGTGTCGGTATGGACGTTGTTAAGACAAATATCGAGAAACTTAACGGTATCATCGATATTGACAGTGTCGTCGGCCAGGGAACGACGATGAAGCTGAAGATTCCGTTGACTTTGGCTATCATCCAGGCACTGCTTGTTGGAGTCCAAGAGGAGTTTTATGCTATTCCGCTGGCTTCAGTATTGGAGACAGTCCGTATTTCCAAAGAGGAGATCACGTTTGTAGAAAACCGCAGTGTTATGCGTCTGCGTGATGAAGTACTCCCCTTGGTCTATTTGGCTGATATCTTTGATGTGGAGCGCGTCTTTGATACGGGAGAACATGCCTATGTCGTTATTCTGGGCCTTGCCGAATCAAAGATCGGGGTTATCGTAGATAACCTGGTCGGTCAGGAAGAGATCGTTATTAAATCTATGGGTGAATACCTTAAAGGGATGGAAGGTATCGCCGGTGCGACGATCCGCGGTGACGGTGGTGTGACACTGATCGTGGATGTTGCGGCATTGATGCAGATGGCAAAATCTATGGATACTACAGCCATCTCTGCCAAAACAGCGGCAGTATCACGGGTTAAAAATGAGGCCAGCGACTATAATGTGATGGTTATTGATGACAGTAAGACAGACCGTGCCATCATGCGTAAATCACTTGAACCGCTGGGTATTACGATCGTGGAAGCGGCAGACGGGCAGGAAGCGCTTAATCTGCTTAAAGCGGGTGATAAGCAGTATGATGCACTGCTTATCGATATCGAGATGCCGCGTATGGACGGTTATACTCTGGCTGCAGAGATTAAAAAGTACAGCAAATATAAGAACCTGCCTCTGATCGCGGTAACATCGCGTACCGGTAAAGCTGACCGTATGAGAGGGGTAGAGTCCGGCATGGTCGAATATGTTACCAAGCCCTATTCACCGGAATATCTGCTTAACGTAGTTAAACGTAATATTAAATTTCACCTGGAGTATACGGCATGAGTGATCAGTTACAAGAGATAATAAACAAGCAGCAGCGCGTCGGAGCAGAAGATGCGGATACAATCGAAGAGGTTGTACAGCTTGTAGGGTTTATTGTAGGTGATGAAGAGTTTACCGTGCCTATATTAAGTATTCAGGAGATCATTAAACCGATCGAATATACGCGTGTACCGCATACACCCGATTATGTTTTGGGCGTTTTTAATCTGCGCGGTAGTGTTATCCCGATTATCGACCTGCGCTTGAAGTTCGGGATGAAACCTGAGCCGCAGACTCCGGATACGCGATATATCGTTATGAAAAATGATGATGAGATCGCAGGGTTTGTCATAGACCGACTGACAGAAGCTATACGTCTGAATGTCAGAAATATCGACTCTGCACCGGAGACGGCACAGCAGGAAAAAAGCTTTATCGAGGGTGTCGGAAAGCAAGAAGACAGAATCCTGACGATTTTAAAAGTCGATAGACTTTTAGAAAGAGATTTCTAAAATTATAAAGAGAGCTTCTACTTTAGAAGCTCAGCGGCAAGATCAAATTGATTGGCTGTCATCAGATGAACTTTCGGATGAAGCTTTAAGAGATCTTCGAACAGCTGCTTACTCATCTCAAATCCCACTTTATACTCTTCCTCAATAGATACAGTACTGGCTTCATGAAGACGGTCCAGCCAGATCTTAGGTACATGGATACCCGGCACATGCGCGGTCAAAAACTGTGCGGTGCGCAGTTTCGTGATGGGAAAGATACCCAGGATCAGAGTATTGTCACTTTGCGGCTGTTTAGCCTCCTGTTTCGCTTTATTATGTAGCTCCAGCATCTTCTTCGCATTATCAATATCATAGACCGGCTGCGTGATGATCCCGTAAGACCCATGCTCGATTTTTTTTGCCATCTTTTTAATAAGTGTCTTCTCGTTTTTTGCAAAAGAGTTGACGACAGAAAAGCCGTAGATCGGTTCGGGTTTGGTCTTAAACGGTTTACCGGCAAAATCGATACCCGCATTAAAGCATTTGATGATGTCTAAAAGCAGTGTAGAATCGCCTTCAAATACCCCTTTGGAGTTTGGCTGATCGGATATCTTGGCACTGTCACCGGTAAGGGTTAAAAAAGCACGCACGTCATGCTCATTGGCACCCAGTAAATCTGACTGTAATGCTATTTTGTTGCGGTCACGCATGCTCATGGTAGCCAAAACCGGTTTATGAAATGTCGTTTGAAGCCGCAGTGCAGCCAAGATCGCATTATATTTGAGTTTGGCCAGAGGATTGTCGGTCGTACTGAAGCCGTCGACTTTGTTATGCAGACCGAGAGATTCGATCTTCTCTATGATGGGGTTGATAGTCGGCATATGGCCTGGAGTTGTCTCCAAAGTAATATAGCGGCCATGGTGCAGTTTATCTATTAATTGTTCGAACACAGTGACTCTTTTAAAAATTTTAGTGTAGAATTCTACCAAAAGTTCATGAAATCTCTCTAATAGATGAGATTTAGGATAAACGGAGTCTATGTGAAATTAGCAGTATTTGATTTCGATTCTACCTTGATGGATGGCGAAACGATCGACTTTTTTGCCAGTGCACTGGGGATCGAAGAGAAGGTGGCCCATATTACGGATTTGGCAATGAACGGAGAACTGGATTTTTTTCAAAGCCTGGTCAACCGTGTCTCTTTGCTTAAGGGTTTAGAGTACAAAAAAGTCCAAGAGATCTGCAACAGCCTGCCGTATATGCCCGGTGCCAAGGAGACGATAGCGGCTCTTAAAGAACGCGGCTATAAAGTCGTATGTTTTAGCGGGGGGTTTAGATCGGCAACGTCTATCGCTAAAGATATATTGGGGTTTGATGCCGACTTTTCAAATATTTTGCATCAGCAAGAAGGGGTACTTAGCGGTTTGGTAGGCGGAGATATGATGTTTGACAGCTCCAAAGGGGATATGATCGTCAGACTTCAAAAGCTTTTGGGTGTGGATAGAAAGGATACCCTTGTCGTCGGCGACGGTGCCAACGACCGCAGTATGTTTGCCCATGCCGATACCCGTGTCGCCTTTTGTGCAAAACCGGTTTTAAAAGAACACGCCAATATTATAGTGGATACCAAAGACCTTACACAGATACTTGAGCATATCAATGGGTGATCCGAGATATCTAGAGAAGATCTTTGCGCTTTACGGTGTGAAGATCGGTAACATTGACGAAAAATTACAGACAGAAATACTCTTGGTCGTCAAGCGTTTTTTAACGAAAAAAGAGTACAAGGCCCTATTTCAGTTTATGGACGAATCAGATGGATGGATCTGCGAGAAGCTCAATTGTGAACAGGCTGATTTAGACCTGATGCGCAAAAAAGGGCAGCGGAAGTTAAAGGACGCAAAGATCCAAAACAGTATCATGGCAATACTTGAAGCTGAAGAAAAATAACCGCTTGACTTTATTTTATTTTTAGTCATTTTGAGTATCATACCGTAACTTTTAACAAAGGAAACAGAATGAAAAAGGGTACAGCCTTACTTCTAT
>JBFEYF010000071.1:0-8816 GCA_041562295.1 Sulfurimonadaceae bacterium | reverse complement strand
TTTGATCGTCTCATAGACATAGGTCAGTTTTTCGGCAGCATTGTCATCCAGTTTATCCAGCGCATCCTGCGTTCTTACAGGAGTCGGGAACTTCGGTCCGAAACCTTTGATAAACTCCAGTTCCATACCCATCTCGTTGGGAACTACAAGGATATCTGAAAAAAGGATCGCTGCATCCATACCGAAACGGCGTACCGGCTGCAGTGTTACTTCACACGCTTTTTCCGGATCGTGACAAAGGTTAAGAAAGTTACCCGCCTGGTTACGAACTTCCATATATTCGGGAAGGTAACGACCCGCTTGTCGCATCATCCAAATCGGTGTATAGGGAGTCTGTTTCCCCAAACATGCATCTACAAATACCATTAATGTTTTCCGCCTTTATGAAGATAGTAAAGTCCTACGGCTAAAAGTACGATAGAGCCTGCGAAATAGAGCATCTCCAACGGTGTTTTATACGTTGTATAAAGAACTTTTTGAAAGAAGCTGACCACAAGGACCATCACGATCACTTTGGCCAGTTTGTCTTTGAGGTCATCCAAAGAGTTGATCTGCAGAATCTTAGAGCTTTGTTTGTCATCAGCCGCATCGATCTTGGAGATGAAAAGCTCATAGATACCAAATGAGAAGATCAGCATTACGATGGCAATCAGATAAAGATCTACCGCACCGATGATCGCCGAAACTACCTCTTCGTGGAAGTGCTTCGGATGGGCATGATTGATATAGACATCAATCGTACGCACTGTAATATCCCAGATATCTGCACTGGCGATCACAAACAAAATGACTGCTCCAAACAGCGCAAATACGACAGGAAGCATTACAAAATAACGGCTTCCCCAAAGGCTTGATTCAAAAAACTTTTCAAACATTATTGCTCCTTATCCTTCAAGTTCGATCCACTTAAGACCTACGCGTACAGCATTGGTAGCCGCACCGACTCTTAAGTTATCCGCAACAACCCAGATATGCAGAACATTTTTCTGGTACAGGTCTTCCCGGATACGTCCGACAAATGTTTCGTTCTTATCCATAGATGCTGCAGGCATCGGGTAGACAGAGTTAGCCGGATCATCCATAATCACAATATTCGGAGCATCGGCCAGCACTGCACGTGCCGCATCTGCCGTGACATCCGAATCAAAGGTCAGCTTGATCGACTCGGCATGACCTCTGAGTGTCGGTACACGTACACAGGTTGCTGAAAGTTCGATCTCTTTGTGCATGATCTTACTGGTCTCATTGACCATCTTCATCTCTTCCTTGGTAAACCCGTTATCCATAAAGACATCGATCTGAGGGATCACGTTCAATGCGATTTGATGCGGGAAGGCTTTATGTTCGCTCGCATCCAGTTTAAACTGAAAAAAGTCCTGCATCTGGTTGACGAGCTCTTCCATAGCGGCATTACCGGCACCGCTTGTCGCCTGATAGGTACTGACGTCTACTCGTACCAGGTCAAAAGCCTCATCCAGAGGTTTAAGTGCCTGGACCATCTGAATCGTCGAACAGTTAGGGTTGGCGATGATACCTGTCTCTTTCCAGTTTTTGATATCTTCAGGATTAACCTCGGGAACGACCAGCGGGATATTGGGTTCCATTCTAAAGTGTGATGTATTATCGATGACTACTGCACCGGCTTTAGCAGCACTTGGGGCGAACTCTTTGGATATTGAACCGCCGGCAGAAAAGAGTGCGATCTCGATCTCCTCTTTCTCAAACACATCGTGCGTCAACTCCTGTACAGCGACTTCATGACCGTTAAAGGTAACGTTTTTACCTAGACTTCTGGCACTGGCTAGCGGAACCAGTTTCTCTACAGGGAAAGAGACCTCTTCCAAAACACGGAAGATCTCTTCACCTACAGCACCGGTAGCTCCGACGACGGCAACATTATACGTTTTCACTTTGTTTCTCCTAAGTTATATTTTTTCATCTTTGTTTCAACACTTTTTTGAGTCATGCCAAGCATCTGTGCCGCTGCTTCAATGTCATAGTGGCACTCTTGCAAAACCTCTTCAATCAGGTTCTTCTCGATTATTGAGATATCACGCTTTTTTGAACGGCTCTCTAAAAAAAGATCCTCTACGGTAATCTCGTTCTCACCGCTTAAGATCGCTGCTCTTTCGACCACCGAAAGCAGTTCCCTGATATTACCGGGCCAATTATAATCTAAAAGTGCCTGTTTCGCATCTTCAGTAAAGATCTTTTCATCCAATTCATAGCGGCTGATAGCATCTTGTAACGTCGCCTCGGCAATAGTCAGAATCTCATCTTGGCGTTCGCGAAGCGGCGGTATTGCCACCGGTATCGTATTAAGACGGTAATAAAGATCCTCTCTAAAAAGATTATCCTCGATCTTTTGCGGCAAATCGGCATTGGTTGCAGAGATCACACGCACATCGATCTTAATGGATTTGGCGGTTCCCAAACGTACAACTTCACGTTCCTGAAGAACACGAAGAAGTTTTGCCTGCAGATGAAAAGGCATCTCACCGATCTCATCCAAAAAGATCGTACCGCCGTCTGCCATCTCAAACTTTCCTGCCTTGTCTGCATGAGCATCGGTAAAAGCGCCTTTAACAAAGCCGAAAAGTTCACTCTCGATAAGATGCTCCGGTATCGCAGCCATATTGATCGCGACAAAGGGCTTTTTAGCACGTGGCGAACTTTCGTGGACAAATCGGGCAAAGACCTCTTTACCTACGCCGCTTTCTCCCAACAGCATCACACTCGCATCAGTCTTGGCCGCTTTGGTCGCAATCTTTTTCACCTTGGCGATAACATCCGACTCTCCGATAAAACCGTCGCTTTTGGGTTCGGAAGTTTTTTTCTTTTTGACTACCTTCTGTACCGTATGGCTTCGTTTGATCGCTTCTACCAGCGTATCGATATCAAAAGGTTTAAGCAAAAAGTCCTTGACACCCATTTGGATCGACTCTATGGCTCTTTGCAGGGTTGCATTACCCGTCATGATGATCACTTCATAACGTCCATCCAGGGTTTTGACAAATTCAATACCGTCCATACCCGGCATATTGATATCTGTCACGACCAAGTCAAAGCTGTCGTCCAGTTTGGCAAGTGCATCTTTTGCATTTTTGAAACTGACAACATCAAACTCTTTATAGTCACTAATAGCGATCTCTAGAGATTTGCGCATATTGATATCATCTTCTACCAATGCAATCTTCATATGCATGTCCTTCGTCAAGGTTTTTTACGCTTCGTTTTCGACGCTCAGAGCGGATTTTACCGGCTCTATAGTATTACTCAGTAATAGCATATATTCTAACTATTTTAAAAGTGATATTTTAGCGAAGGTGTCATTAAACTCTACTTGTACATACTGGGGCGGTATTTGAAGTTCGCTGAATGTTTGAGCCTGCAGTTGCAGTGTCTTGTCGAAACTGCGTATTAACACCTGGGATTTATATAGAAATGCCAGTATTTCTGTTTCATAACATCTAAAAAAAGAGCGTTTTGTACACTTTTTATCCAGATATATCGTTATAGGTTCTTGGGGAGTTTTGTCAACTTTAGTCATCGCTTTGGATGCCATCAGTGACTCGTTTAGGATTTGAGCATCTTTAACCTGAGCTTTATAGCTCAGAATAAAGACATCGGACCATAAAAAAGTTATTCCGCAAATGAGTGCGAAAGTGTATCGTGCCATCGGGCTCCAGAGACGATCAGTTCTACTTCGACTTCACAAAGGCCATCTTTGAACTCAGTTTCGGTAACTGTAGCCTCTTTGATCATCGCATTGACCTCTGTACGTACTTGAGAACGTTTAACCATCATGTTTTTGATCAAGTCTTGACCTTCAACTTTAACACCCTGGATTTTCTCACCTAACAGTCTGTAAGCATCTACCATAGCAGCACGCTTAGCCAGTGCAAAGGCTTGCGCAGGAGACTGTGTAAACGCAGGAGCCACACCTTGTCCCTTAACGACCAAACGTGTGATACTCGTCTTTGTCATTACCGGCATCTGCTGCTGGTGCTGCTGAATCGACTGCGCAGTAGGCAGCGGTGCGTACGTTTGCTGATCCTGCATGCTTGATGTTACAGTCGGCGTTGTCGTTGTTGTTGTCGTCGTCTGTTGTGTCGTAGTACCTGTCGGCAAAGACTGTGTCGTTGTCGTTGTCGATGGGTTCATCGTTTCGGCAAAAGGATTCATCAGCGGCTTAGGAGCTGCGAAAAGGGCACTTCCACCTAGCGACAAACACACAATCGCTTTCGTCATAACTTTCATTTAAAGTCCTTCAAAGATGTTTGCAAGCTTGAAGCAAAAGCTATTCCACTTTTACTCTTCTTCCTCAAAATCAGGTTTTTCCTCTTTAGGACAGCGTGCGATGCTGATGACTTTATCTTTTTCATCTACATTAACTACTTTAACACCTGATGTGTTACGTCCCGCTTTACGGATACTTTGCATATCGGTACGGATCATCTTACCGACACTTGTCAGAGCCATCATATCTTTAGACTCATCTACGATAACACAGCCTACTACTGTCTTACCGGTCTTAGCAGAGAGTTTCATCGCGATAACACCGGAACCGCCTCGGTTAGTCAGACGGTACTCTTCCGCTGTTGTACGTTTACCGATACCCTTTTCACTTACCATCAGGATCTCTTCTTCATCGCTGTTGATCACTTTGGCATCTACGACGCGGTCGCCGTCAAGCTTAAATTTGATACCACGTACCCCTCGTGTAGAACGTCCCTGTTCACGTGTCTTACCGATTTCAAACTTGATACACTGTGCCATTTTTGTCACGATAAACAGATACTGTGTCTCCTGATCTGTGATCTGAGCTGTAACCAAAGTATCATCATCGTCCAGGACAATCGCACGTACACCGTTACTTCTGACATTCGAGAACTCGCTAAGGTTCGTACGTTTTACGATACCGTTTTTCGTAAAGAAGGCCAGTGATTTATCTTCGCTGAAATCTTCAGTCGGGATAATCGCACGGATCTGTTCATCCTGTTTAAGTTGAAGCAGGTTAACGACAGCTTTACCTTTGGCCTGACGTGACGCTTCAGGAATTCGGTAAACCTTCAGCCAGTGAAGCTGACCGAAGTTAGTAACAAACATCAATGTATCATGTGCATTACAGGTGAAGAAGCTCTCAGTATAGTCATCATCATACGTCGTGACGGCAGTTTTGCCTTTACCGCCGCGTTTTTGTTTCTCATATTGAGCAAGCGGTACACGTTTGATATAACCTCTATGGGAGATGGTCACGACCATAGGATCATTTGGAATCAGATCTTCAATGTCGATATCATCATAATCATCGACTACATCTGTCTGTCTTGGTGTTCCAAAGCCCTCTTTGACTTCACCGATCTCCTCCGAAATAATTCCGTGAAGAACCTCTTCACTTTTGAGGATAGATTCAAGATACTCGATCAGTTTATGCAGTTCTGCAAGCTCATTATCGATCTTCTCACGCTCAAGACCTGTCAGTTTCTGTAGACGCATGTCCAAAATAGCCTGTGCCTGACGCTCAGAAAAGTCGAACTTCTCTACAAGGCCGTTACGGGCATCTTCCGTACTCTGACTTGCCTTGATCAGTTTGATAATCTCATCGATGATATCAAGTGCTTTTTTCAGACCTTCCAAGATATGTGCTTTGGCACGTGCTTTTTCCAGATCAAAAATTGTACGGCGGATAATAACCGTCTTACGGTGTGCGATAAAGTAACGCAGCAACTCTAGCAGTGTAAAGACTTTCGGCTCCTGATTGACAATAGCCAGTAGAATAATTCCGAATGTCGTTTGCAAGTTTGTTGATTTATATAGATTGTTTAATACGATCTCACTCATGGCATCGCGCTTCAGTTCGATCACAACGCGGATACCTTCACGGTCAGACTCATCTCTGATTTCAGAGATGCCGTCCAGAGCTTTATCACGTACCAAACCTGCGATACTTTCGATCAGACGCGATTTGTTGACCTGGTAGGGAAGCTCATCGATGACGATAACATCTTTACTCCCTTTTTTCTCGATATGCGTCTTTGCACGTACTTTGATACGGCCGCGCCCTGTAGAGTAGGCATCTAAAATACCTTTTTTACCAAAGATCGTACCGCCTGTCGGGAAGTCTGGAGCTTCGATATACTCCATAATATCCGATACTGTCGCATCCGGGTTGTTTAACAGATGCAGTACCGCATCAAGAACCTCACCCAGATTGTGCGGAGGGATATTGGTCGCCATACCGACAGCGATACCGCTACTTCCGTTGACCAAAAGATTTGGGATACGCGTAGGAAGAACACTCGGTTCATTCATCGACGCATCATAGTTGGGTGTAAAGTCAACGGTATCTTTTTCCAGGTCTTTTAAAAGTTCTTCGGCATATTTGGTCATACGGGCTTCCGTATAACGCATTGCAGCTGCATTATCACCGTCAATCGAACCGAAGTTACCCTGACCGTCGACCAAAGGTTCTCTCATAGAAAAAGGCTGCGCCATACGGACTAAAGCATCATATACCGCCGTATCACCGTGAGGGTGATACTTACCGATGACATCACCTACGATACGTGCCGATTTTTTAAAAGGCGCACGTGCTGAAAGGTTCAGCTCATTCATAACATACAGCACACGTCTGTGAACCGGTTTTAAACCATCTCTAACATCCGGTAGTGCTCTACCGATGATAACACTCATCGAGTAATCTAGGTAAGAAGTCTTAATACTATCTTCAATATTTACGTCTTCGATATTACCGTCGTTTTGCAGTTGATCCGCCATTGTCAATCTATCCTCATAGCAAAATTGAGCAGATTATAACCAAACGATTCTTAAGAGATTGTTTTTATGACAGATGTCAAAAAATAACTTACATTAATAGGTAAATCTGTGAATACAATCATTAAACTGTTAGTCTATTCATCAATCATACCGCTGATCCTTCTCGTTCTCTGTTTCTTCTAACTCATATGACATATGCTTCTTCTATCCCATTCAACATAAACAGGAACAAAAGTCAATTTATTGATTAAAAAATAATCAATCTAAAGTATTATCCTGCAGCAGAAATAGTTACAATTTTTGTGTAACTTAACCTTAAAAGGAATACTGATGAAACTAATTAAAATGAGTCTGGTTGCGGCAATGGCACTATCTACTGCTGCAATGGCAGAGATTTCAAATCTAAAAGTTAGCGGGGATGCGAAACTTTTGTATAGTACAACAGAAAGTGCTACTAACGATCTTTTCAGTCAAGCGGCATCTATCGCTGATACGGCATTCACTCTAAAAGCTACTGCGGATCTGTCTAAAACATTGAAAGCAGGAGTCACAGCTTCACATGTATCAACACTGGGACTGGAAAACAACCTAGTAGGTGGAACATTTAGCGGTTCGCACCCTGGTACTGGTGTCGAAGATTTTACTGTAACAACTGAGATGTGGATCGCTGCTGACATGGGCAAAACAACGGCAAAGATCGGTCGTCAGGAGCTAGATACACCACTGGCTTTCTCTGAAACCTGGAGTGTTGTACCGAACACATTCAATGCATTGACTCTTTCAAATAAATCATTTGAAAATACTACAATCGTGGCTGGCTGGATCGGAACAGGTAATGGTGGTTTACCCTTAGCTACAGATGGTCAGTTTACAGCATTTGGCACCGCCGGTGCTTATGCCGTTGGTGCTGTTTATGACAACGAAAAGTCTAAAACCAAAGCTCAGCTATGGGCATACAATGCGTTGCAACTGGCTGATGCATTATGGCTTGAATACGAACAAGGTATGAGTGACCTGACACTTGGTCTTCAGTATACGACTCTTGATCTCAATAGTGGTGTAAGTTCTGATGCCGCTGCCGTTAAAGTCGGTTATGCAAAAGATGCATTAAGTGCGAGTGTCGCTTACTCTCAAGTAGGCAAAGATGCTGGTGCCGGTTATAACTTTGCAACAACTACTGCTGGTGCACAATCAAAGCTTTATACAGAAGCATGGTGGTGGTATGGCCAAGTAACATTAGCTGATACTACAGCTATGAATGTTACTCTTGAATATGACCTGACTGATTCTTTCAATGCTGCCGTCTTCCACACGATGACTGAAAGTACAGCTGGTGCTTCTGACCTAACAGAAACTACAGTGGCATTAACAAAAACCTATGATGATGTTGAAGCTTCACTTGTATATATTATGGCTGATATTTCCGGTATCGACCAAGGTGATACGGTACAGCTATACGTTACTGCTGAATTCTAATGCACCCTTTTTACCCTCCTTTGTGGAGGGTACTCCTCTCTTAGATATTTTCCAGCGCTCTTCCCATCCAAAACCCTACGTTTTTCACCTCACTATCTGATAAGTGAACTCTAATGTCACTACTTCCTATTTTTAAAATAGCTATAGATTGTATAATTTTTAATCACAAAATTGCAATCAAGTTCGGCAAACCATGTTACAATTTTTATGAACTTTAAAAAAAGGATGTACTATATGGAAAACTTTGTTGACGTTCAATATATCTTGAACAGTTTCTTAATGGTATTTGCGGGTATCCTCGTAATGTGGATGGCTGCAGGTTTTGCGATGTTAGAAGCGGGTCTTACGCGCTCTAAGAACAATACGATGATTCTACTAAAGAATGTGGCGATCTTCGGTATCGCATCGATCATGTACTACTTTATCGGTTACAACCTCATGTACGGTGAAGGTAATGCATTTATGGGTTCAGGCGTGATGCTAAGCGGTATCAGCTATGATGACCACTCTTATATGGCGGATTTCTTCTTCCAGGTAGTGTTTGTAGCTACAGCTGCTTC
>JBFEYF010000070.1:0-8875 GCA_041562295.1 Sulfurimonadaceae bacterium | reverse complement strand
GGGGACACCCGACTATGCCGATGAGATCCTAAAAAAGCTGATTGCTGAGGATGGGATGGAAGTCGTAGCCGTCTTTACCCAGCCGGATAAGCCGGTAGGGCGTAAAAAGGTGATGACACCGCCTCCCGTCAAAGTGACGGCGCAGGCTAACGGCATCAAGGTCTACCAGCCGATATCCCTGAAAAAAGAGGATCATACAGCTGCTATCAAAGCACTCGAACCTGACTTTATCATCGTCGCTGCCTTTGGACAGATTCTACCCAAAGAGATACTTGATATCGCTCCCTGTATCAACCTCCATGCCTCCATTCTGCCGGCCTATCGCGGTGCCAGCCCGATTCAGCAGTCGCTTTTAAATGGCGATGCCAAGACCGGCGTGACGGCGATGCTGATGGATGTCGGTATGGATACGGGCGATATCATTACGGTCAAAGAGTTTGATATTCCCCAGGATATGCTCGCCTTTGAGCTTTTTGATGCCCTGACTAACGTGGCAGCCCGGATGACACCGGAAGTGATCAAAAACTATCAAAGTTTTCAGATCGTGCCTCAGGATGATGCGCAAGCGACCTACTGTAAAAAGATATCCAAATCCGACGGAGAGGTAATATTTGATGACGCCCAGGGCGTGTATAACCGATACCGCGCCTTTACCCCCTGGCCGGGGATCTATCTTCCAGGCGGCTTGAAACTGAAAAAGATCGCTTTGAAAAGCTCCGATACCGAGCATAATCCCGGTGAGATTTTAGCTATAGCAGATGATCATATCGAAGTGGGGTGTGCGAAAGGCTCTTTAGAGATCTATGCCGTTCAGCCTCCATCGAAAAAAGAGATGGATATTAAAAGCTATATCAACGGTCAAAGACTGAATCTTGCAGATACTCTGGCTTGACGAGGTCGATTCGACCCAAAAGTTCCTGATCGAGAATCTCAAAGCGGAAAAACTCTCTTCTCCCACTCTGGTCGTAGCAAAAAAACAGAGCGACGGAAAGGGGAGCCGGGGTAACAGCTGGAACTCGTTGGAAGGGAACCTCTTTTTCTCTTTTGCTATAAGTAAATCTGATCTTCCCAAAGACCTTCCGTTATCGGCCGCATCGATCTATTTCAGCTTTTTGCTCAAAGAGATCTTTAGTGATCAGGGATCAAAAGTGTGGATGAAATGGCCCAACGACTTTTACCTCGGTGAGAAGAAAATCGGCGGTACGATTACCAATATTACGGGTCTGGACCTGGTTTGCGGTATCGGAGTGAACCTTCAAAAAGCACCGGACGGATTTGCCCATCTGGATGTAAACGTGGATATTTCAGACCTTTTGGCATCTTTTATAAAATTGTTGAAAAATTGTACGCCATGGAAGAAGGTTTTAAAAAAGTTTGAGATAGAATTTGAGCAAAATAGAGACTTCTTCACACACTACCAAAATGAGAGATTTTCATTAGCGGATGCTAGATTGTGTGATGATGGTGCTTTAATAGTCGATGGTAAAAGGATTTACAGTTTACGATGAGTGAGATAATTACAATTGCGAATCAAAAAGGCGGTGTCGGAAAGACTACGACAGCGGTGAATTTGGCAGCCTCTTTGGCAGTCGCAGAAAAGCGAGTACTTCTTATCGACGCGGACCCGCAGGCCAATGCGACAACCAGCCTTGGGTATCACCGCAATGATTATGAATTCAATATCTACCATGCGCTTATAGGGACGAAGAAGATCTCGGAAATCACGCTGAAGACCTCTTTGCCTACCCTCTCTTTGGTACCGTCAAATATCGGTTTGGTCGGTGTCGAAAAAGAGTTTTACGATAAAAAAGGCAAAAACGAGCGTGAGCTGATCCTGAAAAAAGCGATTGACAAGATCAAAAAAGATTACGACTATATCGTGATCGATTCGCCGCCGGCACTGGGGCCGATGACGATCAATGCCCTCAGTGCTGCCAATTCGGTTATCATCCCGATCCAGTGCGAGTTTTTTGCCCTTGAGGGTCTGGCGCAGCTTCTCAATACGATCCGTCTGATCCGCAAGACGATCAATCCGAATCTGAAGATCAGAGGCTTCCTGCCGACGATGTTCAGCAGCCAGAACAACCTCTCCAAGCAGGTTTTCTCTGACTTGACGGCCCATTTTGAGAACAAGCTCTTTAAGAAGAATGACGAATATATCGTGATCCCGCGTAACGTCAAACTTGCGGAATCGCCGAGTTTCGGTAAACCGGCTATTCTTTATGATGTGAAGTCTATCGGAAGTGTCGCCTATCAAGATCTTGCCCAAGTTATTCTGGACTAGATGATGGCAAAAAAGAAAAGCGGCCTGGGAAGAGGCCTTGGCGAAATTTTTGATGAAATTACCTCGGCTTACGAGCACGAGATACCTACCGAGCACTCCTATGAAGAGATCCCGATCGTAGAGATCGAGGTCAACCCCTACCAACCGAGAAAAGTATTTAATGAAGCCCAGCTCAAAGAGCTTTCCGCATCGATAAAAGAGCACGGTCTGCTTCAGCCTGTCGTAGTCGTACGCGAGATGGACGGCTATATCCTGATCGCGGGTGAACGTCGTCTGCGCGCCTGTAAAATGGCCAAGATGACCAAGATCAAGGCTACGATCGTCGATGCATCCCTTTCTAAAATGCATGAACTGGCACTGATAGAGAATATCCAGCGTGAAAACCTGAACCCTATCGAACTTGCCGAATCGTATGCGGCGCTGATCCAAGAGCATGATCTGACCCACGAAGAGCTCTCTGATACACTGAAAAAAAGCCGGACTCAGATCTCCAATACTTTACGGCTTCTCTCCCTTGGAGAGATGGCCAAGCAGGCACTTTTAGAAGAGAAGATCACCCAGGGGCATGCGAAAGTACTGGTCGGTCTGGATAAGAAAGAGCAGGAGCTGATGGTCAACTCCATCGTCGGCCAAAAACTTTCGGTCAGGGAAGTGGAACAGATGGTGAAAAACCTTAAGGTTCCGGCTGAAAAAGAGGCTAAAAAGGTCGAAAAAAGCCCTGAAGCGGTAGAACTTGATTTGCATACACTGCAGGAAATTTTTGCACAAAACGACATAAATGTAAGATTTTCACACAACAGTTGCCATATTCAGTTCCATTCACAGCAAGATGTGGATGAATTTGCAAAGTTACTGGGTTTTTAATTCTGATTTAGCAAAGAAATGATAAAATTTCAAAAATTTTGGGAGGGACTATGATTCGTTTAGAGATTGATCCGTTGATGTTCGGATTAACGATAGCTGTTTTTCTATTAATGATTGCACTGCTTAATAGTTGGCTGTATAAACCTATGTTGGCTTATATGGAAGCACGTGATGCAAGCATTAAAAATGATCTGGCAGAAGCAGGAAGCAATGATGCTGAGATCAGAGTCTTAGAAGAGAAAGCTCAGGCTATTATCGATGAGGCAAAAGCAGAGGCGGCAGAACTGCGCCAAAAAGTGATTGAGGATGCTAAACTATTAGCTAGCAGCAAGATTGAAGCGAAACGCCAAGAGCTTGACGGTGAATATAAAAAATTCGCTGAAAACTTAGAGGCAGAGCGTGAGTCGATCAAAAACAGCTTACTTTCTCAGACGCCACTTTTCAAAGAAGCGTTAAAAGCTAAGTTTAGTCAAATATAAGGAGAGATGGTGATTAAAGTTATTACATCAATCGCATTACTGACTTCAGCTCTTTTTGCATCAGAAGGCGGCGAGACTGATATCGTAGCACGTACGATCAACTTCGCAATCTTCGCAGGTCTTTTATACTACTTTATCGGCGATATGGTAAAGAACTATTTTAAAGGTCGTTCTGAAGGTATTCAGGGCGAACTTCAAAAAGTTCAGGATCGTCTAAAAGAGACTAAGATCGCTAAGCAGGAAGCTGAGAAGAGAGTCGCTGATGCGCAAAAGCTTGCAACTGAGATCCTTGCAAACTCTAAAAAAGAGAATGCACTTCTGAGTGAAAAGATCAATGAACAGATGAATCAGGACCTAAAGTCTATCGAGGCGCAGCATGAGTCTCTTATCGCATTCGAGCAGCGTGAGATGGTCGGTACGGTAGTCGAAGAGATCATGGAAGATGTTCTTTCTGATAGCAATATCCCACTAGACAATGATGTGATCACAGACATTATGTTGAAGAAGGTTGCATAAATGGTAGATCAAATCGCAAAACGTTATACAGATGCTTTGGTAGAAGGTTCATCAACTGAAGAGTTGGTGGCTTATCAAAACATCTTTAAAGCACTGGCTACTTCATTGGAAGATGAGAAGGTCAAAGCTGTATTTTTCTCTCCCTACATGAAAGATGAGCAAAGAACTGAGATCCTTCTTGATGCAGTTAAAGCTGCCAAGAGTGACAAAGTGAACAACATCGTAAAACTTTTAGTTGAAAAACGCCGGGTAGATGCTCTTGGCGCAATGGCAAAAAGTTTGGCACTTTTAGTTGCGGATCAAAACAAAAGCTATGAGGGTAAAATCTACTCTAATACTGATGTTAAGAAAGATGTCGCGAAGAAGTTCGAGACAAATATAGGTGACAAAGTTGGCGCTAAAGTTTCTTTTGAAACTGTCAAGAATGAGTACAACGGCGTTAAATTAGAAGTAGAAGATCTTGGTGTCGAGGTTAGCTTTTCAAAAAGCAACGTTCGTCAACAGATGATCCAACACATTTTAAAATCAATCTAATCTGAGAAAGGAGATAGAATAGTGGTAGAAAAAATTCAAGCTGACGAAATTAGCTCAATTATCAAAGAACGTATTGACAACTTTGAAATCAACGTAGATATTAATGAAGTAGGTAAGGTAGTAACTCTTGCTGACGGTATTGCACAGGTACACGGTCTTCGTAATATTATGGCTGGTGAAATGGTTGAGTTCGAAAACGGAACTCAGGGTATGGCAATCAACCTTGAAGAGAACAGTGTAGGTGTTGTTGTACTTGGTGACGCAAATGCTTTATATGAGGGTGTTTCAGTTAAACGCCTAGGTAAACTTCTAAAAGTTCCTGTAGGTGACGCGATGTTAGGTCGTGTTGTAAATGCACTTGGTGAGCCTCTAGACGGTAAAGGTCCGATCGAAGCAACTGAAATGCGTTTTGTTGAGGAGAAAGCTCCTGGTATCATGGCACGTAAATCTGTACATGAGCCACTTCATACAGGTATTAAAGCTATTGATGCTCTTGTTCCGATCGGTCGTGGACAGCGTGAGCTTATCATTGGTGACCGCCAGACTGGTAAAACAACCGTTGCAATCGATACTATCATCAACCAAAAAGGTCGTGGTGTAGTTTGTATCTATGTTGCAATCGGTCAAAAAGCTTCTACTGTTGCTCAGATTATGCGTAAACTTGAAGAGCACGGTGCTATGGAGTACACAATTATCGTTGCTGCCGGTTCTTCTGAGCCGTCTGCAATGCAGTTCCTTGCTCCATATACTGGTGTAACTATGGGTGAATACTTCCGTGATAATGCACGTCACGGTCTAATCATCTATGATGATCTTACAAAGCACGCGGTTGCTTACCGTGAAATGTCTTTGATCCTTCGCCGTCCTCCGGGCCGTGAAGCATACCCAGGTGACGTTTTCTACCTACACTCTCGTCTTCTAGAGCGTGCAGCGAAACTAAGTGACGAAAACGGTGCGGGTTCATTGACTGCACTGCCGATCATCGAAACTCAAGCGGGTGACGTTGCGGCATACGTACCGACAAACGTTATTTCGATCACTGACGGTCAGATCTTCCTTGAGACAGATCTTTTCAACTCAGGTGTTCGTCCTGCGATCAACGTCGGTATCTCTGTATCACGTGTTGGTGGTGCGGCTCAGATCAAAGCTACGAAGCAGGTTGCTGGTACACTACGTCTTGACCTTGCTCAGTACCGTGAACTACAGGCGTTTGCCCAGTTCGCATCTGACCTAGACGAAGTTTCTCGTAAGCAGCTAGAGCGTGGTCAGCGTATGGTAGAGGTTCTAAAACAAGGGCCTTACGCTCCGGTAGCTCCAGAAAAACAAGCTCTTATCATCTTCGCAGGTAACGAAGGTTTCCTAGATGATATCCCGGCATCAAGCGTTGTTAAATTCGAAGCTGACTTGATTCCGTTTATCGAAGCTAAATACCCAGAAATTCTTGAGAGCATCCAGAGTAAGCTTAAAATCGAAGCGGATGTTGAAGAGAAAATGAAACAGGCTATTGAAGAGTTTAAAGCTACGTTTTCTGCGTAATTAGGGTTTAGCATGGCAAACTTAAAAGAGATTCAAAGAAAAATAAAGAGTGTTTCGGGTACGCAAAAAACTACGCGTGCCATGAAACTCGTTTCAACTGCTAAACTGCGTCGTACGGAAGAGCTTGCAAAACGCTCTAAAGTCTACGCATCAAAATTGAATATGTTATTAGCAGACATTACGCGTAAGATCCAGCACTATAAAATCGGTGGCCTGGAAGATAACCGTATGTTTACTGAAAACGAAGCCCCTAAGATGGTTGACCTTATCTTTATCACAGCTGATAAAGGTCTTTGTGGCGGTTTCAATATGCAGACGATAAAAGCAGTTAAAAATCTGCTAAAAGAGTATAAAGACGACAAAGTAAAAGTTCGTCTAAAAGCTATCGGTAAAAAAGGTGTTGATTACTTCAAGTTTAACGACATCGAACTTATCAGTGAAGAAGTGGGATTGAGCTCTGCTCCGGATTATCCGAAGGCAGCAGAATTTATCCGTTCTTCAATCACTGATTTCATCGAAGAGAAGACAGACAGAGTCGTTATCGTTCACAACGGTTATGTGAATATCCTGACTCAGGAAGTCAGAATCGATCAGGTACTGCCTGCAAGCGTAGAAGTAGCTCCTGCAGCGGATGATGCTGAGATGTCACTTTTGGATATCGAAGCTAAAGATGAAGAGAAGATGCTAGAAGGTCTAATCGAAAAATATGTAGAGTACAACATGTACTATGCACTGATCGATTCACTGGCTGCTGAACACAGTGCACGTATGCAGGCTATGGATGCTGCTACGAACAATGCTAAGCAGATGGTTAAAGATCTAAACGTTAAATATAACAAAGCTCGTCAAGAGTCAATTACAACGGAACTGATCGAGATCATCAGTGGCGTTGAGTCAATGAAATAAAACGGAGGAAAGAATGAAAGGTAAAATTGCTCAGGTAATCGGACCTGTTGTTGATGTGGATTTCGATAGCGAACTTCCACCGATTAATGATGCCATCGAAGTTCATTACGAACTAGAAGGCCAGAAAGTTAAACTTGTACTGGAGGTTGCTGCACATATCGGTAACTCTCGTGTACGTACTATCGCAATGGACATGAGTGAAGGTCTTGTTCGTGGTATGGAAGCTGTAGCAACTGGCGGTCCTATCAAGGTCCCGGTTGGTGAAGAAGTACTTGGACGTATCTTCAACGTTGTCGGTGATGTTATCGATGAGGGTCCTGAAGTTGTTGCTAAGCAGACTTGGGGTATTCACCGTGAAGCTCCGGCACTTACAGAACAGTCTACTAAGACTGAGATGTTCGAAACAGGTATCAAAGTTGTTGACCTTCTAGCTCCTTATGCAAAGGGTGGTAAAGTAGGACTGTTCGGTGGTGCGGGTGTTGGTAAAACCGTTATCATCATGGAACTTATCCACAACGTTGCATTCAAACACTCTGGTTACTCAGTATTCGCCGGTGTTGGTGAGCGTACTCGTGAGGGTAATGACCTTTACTACGAGATGAAAGAGTCAGACGTACTTGACAAAGTTGCACTGTGCTACGGTCAGATGAGTGAGCCTCCAGGAGCACGTAACCGTATCGCACTTACTGGTCTTACTATGGCTGAGTACTTCCGTGACGAGATGGGCCTAGATGTTCTTATGTTCATCGATAACATCTTCCGTTTTGCGCAGTCTGGTTCTGAGATGTCTGCACTTCTTGGACGTATCCCTTCAGCTGTTGGTTACCAGCCGACTCTAAGCCGTGAGATGGGTGCACTACAAGAGCGTATTACATCGACTAAAAAAGGTTCGATCACTTCTATCCAGGCCGTTTACGTACCTGCGGATGACTTGACTGACCCGGCTCCTGCATCTGTATTTGCCCACCTTGATGCGACTACAGTACTTAACCGTAAGATTGCGGAAAAAGGTATCTACCCAGCGGTTGATCCACTAGATTCGACTTCACGTCTTCTAGATCCACAAATCCTTGGTGACGAGCACTATAACGTAGCACGTGGTGTACAGCAGGTTCTTCAAAAGTATAAAGACCTACAGGATATCATCGCGATTCTTGGTATGGACGAGCTTTCTGAAGAGGATAAAGCGACTGTTGAGCGTGCACGTAAGATTGAGAAATTCCTTTCTCAGCCATTCTTCGTTGCTAAAGTATTTACTGGTGCTGACGGTAAATATGTTGAGCTTGATGACACTATTAAAGGTTTCAAAGGAATCCTTGATGGTGAGTACGACGACCTACCGGAATCTGCGTTCTACATGGTTGGCGGCATCGACGAGGTTCTTGCTAAAGCTGAAAAGCTTAAAAACAAATAATTGTCCTTTTGGATAAAAGGGTAAGTTATGGAAACTTTTGAATTAGAAATCGTCACACCAAACGGTGTGATCTATAGCGGTCCAGCTGCCGAAGCCACACTACCTGGTAGTGAGGGTGAATTCGGTGTTCTACCGCAGCACGTATCTTTGGTTACACCTTTAGATGCCGGTATCATCGACTTTGTAAAAGAAGATGGTACTAAAGAGTCTATCGTGATCAACTGGGGTTATGTCAACGTTGCAGAAAACCGTGTCTGTGCTTTGGTACAGGGCGCTGTAGCGATTAAAGGTGCTGATGAAAGCGAAGTTGCTAAAGCACTTAGCGACGCTAAAGATCTTCTT
>JBFEYF010000069.1:0-8975 GCA_041562295.1 Sulfurimonadaceae bacterium | reverse complement strand
GCAGTCCCAAAACGGACAAACCCATAACCGTCATCCCGACATAATCTGCAACCACAAAGTTCATCGGTGTCTCAAAAGGCAATGCCTTTATAAAAGGACCGAAAATCGAAAAAAGCGGATCCAACACCCAATAAAGGGCTACGGAACCGATAAGCAGTATCAAAATACTTTTCATCAGCTTGACGCCGAATGTATTACCCTCTCTCATTACGCTCTCCCTTTTAACATTCCGTGAAAATACATAGGTTTTAGTGCATAAACCTTCAATAGCCACCACAGCCACCGCTCCTGTGTCGGATCAAGAGGAAAACTTGAGGTGATTCCCTCATAATTAAACTCTGCCAGCATCACAGATCCGTATCCGGTGATAAGCGGACAGACAGTGTATCCGTCATAGGCAGCCTTCATCTGCTGACCCTTAATCAAAGCTACCAGATTTTGCGCAACGACCGGCGCCTGCTTTCTGACGCTTCCCCCGGTCTTGCCATATTTGGTACCGACAACATCACCGGCTCCGAAGACATTGGGGTATCGTCTATGCTGAAGCGTTCTGTCATCTACTTCCACAAAACCCAGTTTCGCATTTTGCCCTTTTTGCCACGCTAACTTGGAGTTTTTCACAGCGTCATGCGCACGCATCGGCGGGGTCACATGAATAAAATCAAACTCCAGATCAACCTGCTTGCTCTTTGTAACCATGTCATACTCTTGGAGATCCTCGTCGTAATCACCTTTGACCTCATAGGTGTGTTTAAATGATGCTACCTGCTCCTTGACATCAATCCCCACAAGGTTATGCCTGAACTTTGCATCAAGACCTTTGGCATCGAACTGTTTTTTCACCACCGTGTTATATTCGGGAATACCGAAATATTTACCTCCGTTAGGCAAAAAACTTATCTCGACATTGTCCCTTACACCCTCTTCTCTCAGGTAATGTTCTGTCAGGTTCATGATCTTTTTGGGTGCACCGCCGCATTTGATCGGTGTGTCGGGATGGGTAAAAAGTGCTTTGACTTTTTTTACTTTGGCCATCTTCGCCAGTTCCTGAATTGCAGGAAAGGTCTTGACCGCCCCGGACTGGGCATATATTGAGTTGACCCCCGATGTTCCCAGGGTATCTTGTGTGATCCCGGTAATCTTCTCATACTCCAGTTTCAATCCTGTGGCAACGACAAGATAATCATAGCTAACCTCTTTGCCCGATACCAGGGTCAGAGAGTTGTTATCGGGATCGAAAGAGGCTGCACTATCTTTTTCCCACTTTACACCTGCGGGTACAAACTCTTTAAATGGGTAGGCAATATCTTCCAGTTTCCATACACCGCCGCCGATAAGTGTCTGCCCCGGCTGATAGTAGTGTGTCTCTTTGGGCTCGATGATCGTGATATCCGCACCTTCTAAGAGGTTATTGATACGTGCTGCAATCGTCGTACCGGCATCACCGCCGCCTACAATCACGATTTTTGCCTTACTTTTATGTTTGGGTTCTTGAGGTTGCTGTTCCTGAGCCTGCAGCGGATTCAGTAAAAATGCGCCGCCGCCCAACGCCGACAGTTTCAACATATCACGCCGGCTGATTTTGCGGGCGATATCTTCAAATAGCTCACTTTCTCTCATTCTCTACTCCTTACATCGTAGCACTTGAAAACTATTATACACTTTTTGCCGTTATTCACCATGTGAATTGCAATGGTTTCACTGAATATTTGCTCCTTAAGAGCATTCTGCTTTAAATGTGGTTACAATTACAAAAGTTATTCACATCACTATTCACATCTAAAAAAGGCACTTTTTTGAATATCGGCGACACAATTTTAAAACTGTTAAAAGATGAGATCAGCGATATCGATTATGAGCGCTATATCAAGCAGATAAACTACTGTACAGAGCGCTCTAAAAGCGATATAGCACGCTTCAATGCCCCCAATATGCTTATTGCCAACTGGGTTAAAACCAAATACAGTAATAAAATCGCCCACCTTTTCGAACTCAAAACCGGCGTACGCCCGGTTGTCGAAATCGGTTTGCCGCAAAAGAAAAAAGGTTCCAAAGCGAAAAAGGAGGAGAACAACCACTCCAAGCCGACGACCCACTCACTTTTGAACCCCTCTTACACCTTTGAGAACTTTGTACGGGGAAGCTCCAATGACTTCGCCTATGTCTCAGCCGAAAATGTAGCCAAAGACCCCGGTGTCATGTACAATCCGCTCTTTATCTACGGCGGTGTCGGACTGGGTAAAACACACCTGCTTCAAGCTATCGGAAACTATAACCAGGACCGCGGTAAATCGGTTATCTATACGACTGTCGAGCAGTTTATCAATGACTTCACCCGCCATCTTCGAAACGGTACGATGGATCGTTTTCGCGAAAAGTACCGCCTCTGTGATCTGCTGCTGATCGATGATATCCAGTTTCTCTCCGGTAAAGAGCAGACCCAAGAGGAGTTTTTTCACACCTTTAACGAACTTAAAGATGCCAACAAGCAGATCATCCTTACAGCCGACCGTAAGCCCAAAGAGATCGCAGGCATCGTCGACCGTCTGCAAAGCCGCTTTGAGTGGGGTCTTATCGCCGATATCCAGGCACCTGAACTGGAGACCAAAATTGCTATTATCAAGAAGAAGTGTGAAATCAACCGGGTCAATCTTGCTAATGACTCCATCGATTATATCGCTACCGTTATTGATAGTAATGCCCGTGAAATCGAGGGAATCCTTAACAAACTCCACGGTTTTTCACGTATGATGAATAAAGAGTTGACACTGGAGTTTACCAAGGATGTTCTCAAAGACCACATCAAAGAGAAACGTGAAAATGTCACCGTAGAAGATATCATGAAGGTCGTCTCCAAAGAGCTTAACATCAAAGCCAGCGAGATCCGCTCCAAAAGCCGTACCAAAAACATCGTCTATGCACGTCGTATCGCTATCTACCTTACCAGAAGCCTCACACAAAATACGATGCCGGAACTGGCCAAGTTTTACGGGATGAAAGACCATACATCGGTAAGTCATACGATGAAAGCGATCGAAAAACTGCTTAAAGAGGATGCAGATTTCAGACTCAAGATCGATGAATTATCCAATAAAATAACAAGCGGTAGTTAAAAAGAATAAAAAAAAGATATAATACCAAGGTGTGAAAAGATGTGAAACACGTCGTAAAGTTATTCACATCAAGTAAATAGCGTATTTTAGGGCTTTGAAAAGGTTATTCACTTATTCATCTTGCTCTACTACTACCGCTACTTATTATAAATATATAAAGGACAGCAGTTATGAAGATCAGTGTCACTAAGAGTGTATTAGAGAATATCCTTATTCATTTACAAGCTTTTTTAGAAAAAAAAGATACCTCTTTAATCACATCCCATATCTTTATTCAAACTCAGGCAGATAAACTGGAGTTCAGATCAACCGATCAGGAGATCGGTCTGACAATCCAGACAAGTTTCGCCAATATCCTTGAACCGGGTGCTGTAACCGCTAACGGTAAAAAGCTTTTAGATATTATTAAAATCCTAAAAGATGAGGATGTCACTTTAGAGCTTGTCAATGAGATGCTTCATATCAAACAGCAGCACTCCAAATTCAAACTGCCTACCTTTGACGCTAGCGAGTATCCCCAGTTTGTCTCAATAGACAACCGGGCTAAAGTCGAACTCGACTCAATGAAACTGATCAGAAGCCTTAAAAAGATAACTCCTGCAATCGATAACAACAATCCGAAATTTGAACTAAACGGTGCCCTTTTGGATATCCAAAGAGACGGTATCAACCTGGTCTCAACCGATACCAGACGTCTAGCACTGGTACACCTTCCACAGCCTTCAGAAGTGGAACTGGATATTATCATCCCTAAAAAAGCGATCGTCGAGATACAAAAACTCTTTTTCGATGATATTGAGATCTATTATGATGATACCTATCTGATCATCAAGTCGGAGCAGTATCAGTTCTTTACCAAATTGATCAATGGTAAATATCCCGATTACAAGCGTATTATTCCCTCTGAATCCAAGAGTGTATTAACACTGCAAAAATCACCGATGGTTGAAGCTATCAAACAGATCACAACGATCTCAAATGATATCAAGATCACTTTTTATGCAGACCGTATCGTCTTTCAGTCACTCTCTGATGACAATAACGATGCGCAGACAGAGATTCTTTTTGATACACAGCTTACGGCGCCTTTTATCCTGGCAATCAACAGCCGTTATATCCTTGATTTCTTCTCTCAGATCGAAACAAGTGACTTTACGATCTCATTTAACGAATCCAACCAGCCTTTTGTACTCGAAGCAGATACGCTAAAAACCATTGTTATGCCGATCGTAATATAACTTTTACTTTCTTTTCGTAGCGTTTAGATACGCTGCGCTCCTCTTTTATCTTTCATAATGCCACTTTAATCCTATTTTTTACTTTTGTTCGATAATATGTAACAATTTTATAAATTTTTGCTATAGCAAAATTTGTTGGAGTCTATATGGAACAAAATTACGGTGCAGGTAATATTAAAGTCCTCAAAGGACTGGAAGCAGTACGTAAACGTCCCGGTATGTATATCGGTGATACGGGTAATAAAGGTCTTCATCACCTGATCTATGAAGTTGTTGATAACTCTATCGATGAGGCTATGGCTGGTCACTGTGATACGATCTCCATTACGTTGACAAAAAGCGGTACCGCTATAATCCAGGATAACGGACGAGGTATTCCCGTTGATATGCACCCGACTGAAAATGTTTCAGCAGCAACGGTAGTATTGACAGTTCTCCATGCCGGCGGTAAGTTCGATAAAGATACCTATAAAGTCTCCGGTGGTCTTCACGGGGTTGGTATTTCAGTAGTAAACGCCCTCTCAAGAACACTTCACATGACCATTCACCGTGACGGAAAAGTTCATGAACAGGATTTTGCGGAAGGTATCCCACAAAATGTTCTTTCGGTGACGGGAGATACAAAAATCACCGGTACGATTATCGAATTTTTCCCAGATCCGACAATCTTTGAGCAGATCGAGTTTGATTATGAATATCTGCAAAAACGTTTTAAAGAGATGGCGTATCTGAATCCGAAGATCACAATCAATTTTACGGATGAAAGAAGCGGAGTCAGCGAATCTTACCACTTCGAAGGCGGTATCGCTCAATTCGTTGAAGATCTTAATAAAAAAGAGGCGGTCTCCAAAGTTATCTCCTTCTCCGAAAAAATCGAAGATATCGAGATGGATATCGCTGTGATGTATAACGACTCTTATGATGAGAAAGTCTTCTCCTTTGTCAACAACATCCGTACCCCTAACGGCGGTACCCACGAAGCGGGTTACCGAGCCGGTTTGACACGTGTCGTATCCAACTACAATGCCAAAAACGGTAATGCCAAAGAGAAAGATGTGAAAATCTCCGGTGATGATGTCAAAGAGGGTATGATCTGTATCGTCTCCGTGCGTGTTCCGGAACCGCAGTTTGAGGGTCAGACCAAAGGAAAACTGGGTAATACCTATGTCAGACCGCTGGTACAAAAAGCGACCTATGAGGTGATTTCCAAGTATTTTGAAGAGAACCCAATTGATGCGAAAGCGATCGTACAAAAATCGCTGTTGGCAGCCAAAGGTAGAGAGGCTGCAAAAAAAGCGCGTGAACTGACACGCCGTAAAGATGCGATGACTATCGGCACACTGCCGGGTAAACTGGCAGATTGCCAAAACAAAGATGCTTCGGCATCGGAACTTTACCTGGTGGAGGGTGACTCTGCGGGCGGTTCGGCTAAACAAGGCCGTGACCGTGTTTTCCAGGCGATCTTGCCGCTTAAAGGTAAGATTCTTAATGTCGAAAAAGCGCGTATCGACAAAGTACTCAAATCTGAAGAGATCACGAATATGATCACAGCATTGGGTTGCGGTATCGGTGACGAATTTGATGCGGAAAAGCTTCGTTATCACAAGATTATCATCATGACCGATGCCGACGTCGACGGTTCGCATATCCAGACGCTGCTGTTGACTTTCTTCTTCAGATACCTTCGCCCGATCGTCGAAGAGGGGTATCTCTATCTGGCTCAGCCGCCGTTGTACCGCTACAAAAAAGGGAAGACGGAGATCTATTTTAAAGATGATCACGAGATGAACGCCTACCTGATCGAAAACGGTGCGGATGTACTGGAAGTTTCCTCTATCGGAAGAAATGATGTAGTTGAGTTCTTTAAACTGGTTGACCACTATCAGGCAAGCCTGGAAGCGCTGCGTAAGCGTTTTGCATTGATCGATCTGGTACGTTATTTCATTGAGAACCCTGATGTCGTTGCGAAAACGGGACAGACACTCTTTGATGATGTGAAAAAGTTCCTGGACGGTATCGGATACAATATTCTTAACTCGATGGTCTCAGAAGAGGCGGTTCACATCTTCGTACAGACTAATGACGGCCTGGAAGAGCTTATGATCGATGACAACCTCTTTACGACACCGCACTATACGGAAGCGACCTATATCTATCAAAAACTTGTAGAGTATGATGTTGCTGAGCTAAAAGATATCGACTTTATCGATGCTCTGGACCAGATCAAGAAATCGGCACAAAAAGGTGCCTATATCCAGCGTTATAAAGGTCTGGGTGAGATGAACCCTGAACAGCTTTGGGAGACAACGATGACTCCTGAAAACCGCGTTCTTCTCAGAGTCAGTATCGAAGACGCTATCGTTGCGGATGAGACATTCAACCTCTTTATGGGTGATGAAGTAGAGCCTAGACGCGCCTATATCGAAACGCATGCGAAAGATGTCAAGCATCTAGACGTATAGATGCTTTTTCCTCAAAAAAAGGAGCGTGAGAGCCGTTTTAAGCTCGCGCTGCGTACGGTAATCCCGACCCTCCTTTTCCTATTCACACTTTTTGGCTTTTTTCTTAATGAAGAGGAGTTTCTGCTCTTTTTTACGCTGATGATAGCAGCCAGTATCATTATCTCCTACTACAATCTTTATGTGATTTACAGCGGTTTTGATGAAAATGTCATCGATCCGGAGACGATGGTCTTAAACTATAAAACGTTTAAATCGATCAGTCATAAGCAGCGAAAAAAAGCTTTACACTACTCCTACTTGATGCTCAAAATCGGCGATCTTGAGAGCATCAATGCCCATTACGGCAGGGAGCGGACCCATGTAACACTTAAAAATGCGATTGCGCAGGTTTCGCAGCGTATTGATGAACTGGGATTTAAAAATATCCCCGTAGGCTATTACGGCAGCGGCTACTTTATCTTCGGTATGGATTATGCGCAGGAGGATATCGAAGATATCGTTATACCCTTTATCAAAAGCAAGGCGACCTGTTATGTCGAAGATATCGAGGTAGATATCGATTGTGCGGCGATAGAGGCTAAAGATAACACCCAGCATGCGGAAGAGCTCTTTAGACGCCTTTTTGATACGATTAACGGCACGTTTGATATCAAAAAGCTCGAAGACGGCAGCAGCGACTACTATACGATACAAAGACGGGTAAAAGAGGCGATCAAGGCTCAGTCGCTTTCGTTGCAGTATCAAGAGGTTCTAAACTCCAAGACGGGAGAGAGCGAGATCATCGAGTTCTCTGCGAAGCTGATAGATTGTAAAGACCGCTTTATCCACCATAATGATATAATGCCGGTCATCAATCAGTTGGGCCTGGAGAAGAGCTTTTATCTTCTGGTGGTTGAAAAAGTGATGTCGCTGGTGGCCAAAAAAGGTATCGATAAGACGATTGCATTGACGATTTCCGCTTTCGCACTGCGCCATATAGAGGTGCGTGAAGGCATATTTAGGCTCTTAAAGAACTATCACATCAAACCGGGACAGTTGATACTCATTGTCCAGGAAGAACGCCTTTACAGGCATATAAAGCGTTATAATGAGGTGATTCAGTCCTACAGGGATGCCGGTATCGCTATCGCGTTTTCAAAAATGGGAAGCGTCTCACCGGTTTTGGAGTACCTAAAATATATCCAGGTAGACTATGTCAAATATGACCGCTCGATAAGTGATCACTGTGATGACCCTTATGTGCAGAGTGTTTACGACGGTCTGGACACGATTATGACGCAGCGTTTTATCAAGCGCTGGGCGGTGATGGTAGAAAACGGCCATATCCAGGAACGTCTGACATCCCGCGGGATAGAGTATCTTCAAGGCTGGCATCTGGGTAAGTTTGAACCGGTCGAAACGATAGAAAAAATTATTTAATCAAGGAGTAACCCGTGAAATATGGCGAAGAGATCATCAAAAAGTTTGAAGTGGATAAGGATCTGGAGATCTGGCCCAACAAACATAAAAAAAACTATACGATTAATATCGAGTTTCCTGAATTTTCCTGTCTTTGCCCCCGCAGCGGCTATCCGGACTATGCAACCTTTTATTTAGAGTATGTTCCGAATGAATATGTCGTGGAGCTTAAAGCCGTAAAGCTTTATATCAACGCTTTTAGAGATCGTCATATCAGCCATGAGGATAGTGCCAACGAATTCTTCGATGTGCTTTACGAAAAGCTCAAACCGCGTCATATGAAGCTCAAAGCAGACTTCTACCCGCGCGGAAACGTACATACGATTATCGAGATAGATTCAGACAAGATGTAAAGATAGTTCTGCATTTGACGATTTAGCTTATCAGCTACAGGAATACCCCTTAGAGGGTAAGAAGATAAGTAAGGTGAATCGTCAATGCAAAAGCGCTCCGAAAACTTTTTTTGGTTACTGGCACTACTTTATATCTTAAACGATCTCCTATTTTTGATGGCCGACCACTACCTGGTCTGGATGTTGATCGACTACAGTGTACGGATCATTACCCTTATCGCCTTTTTTATACTCTATAAAGAGTATATTCTCACCCGTAATATGCTTTATCTTGACCCGGTCAGTTATAAGAGGGTCCTTTATATCGCCTTGCCGCTGGCCCTTTTCGGTATCGTGACGTTTGAGCTCATC
>JBFEYF010000068.1:0-9026 GCA_041562295.1 Sulfurimonadaceae bacterium | reverse complement strand
TCATATTGACCATGTAGCGGACTTTGCCGCACTGGTCAAGTCGAGCTATTTTGTCAATGCCAAAAAACGTATCGATCTTATCGGACCAGATGGCAACCGTTACTTTCCCAACACCCGGACGTTTTTAAACAAAGAGTTCACTGGGGAGGGTGTTTACAGCTATATGTCTGAAGCATTGGATACCGAAAGTGACTATCTCTCTTTTTATCCATATGTCTATGCAAGCGATACGAATACAAAGATCCGCACATTAAACAAAGAGGGTTACACCATCAGCCTGGTCGGAGTCGATCACGGCAATGTTCCCGCACTTGCCTACCGTATCGATATCGACGGTACCTCGATCGTATTCAGCGGCGATACATCCGCCTCAACCGAGAACCTCACAAGACTCAGTCACGATGCCGATATCCTGGTCGCCCACCATGCCATTACGCAGGATGCGGTCAAAGCGGCCAGAACACTGCATATGACACCCCTTCGCATCGGGGAAGTGGCGGCCAAAGCAGAAGTCAAATCCCTGCTTTTGGGACACAGGATGCAGCGTACCTACGGACATGAGAAGCAGTCCCTGCAACTGATCCGGAAAAACTTTGACGCTCCCGTCACTTTTGCAGAGGATCTATTAATAATTTCATTAACAAAAAAGTGATACTATATCACCATATTTTTTAAATTTTATCGGTTAAAAGGATACTAATGTCATCTGTCATCTCTGAAGTCGGAACAGGCGTATTAAGCGGTGATCAGCTTAATAAAGTTTTCGAAATCGCCAAGGCAAACCAGTTTGCTCTGCCTGCAGTCAATGTTGTAGGGACAGACTCAATCAACGGTGTTTTGGAAGCGGCAAAAGTGGTCAACTCCCCTGTCATCGTCCAGTTTTCTAACGGCGGTGCCAGTTACTATGCGGGCAAAGGTCTTTCCAACGAGAATGAAAAAGCAGCGATTATCGGTGCGATCTCAGGAGCACAACATGTCCATATGATGGCAGAAGCTTATGAAATTCCTGTCATTTTGCATACGGACCATGCAGCCAAAAAACTTCTGCCATGGATCGATGCACTTTTGGATGCCGGTGAGAAACATTTTGCCGAAACTGGTAAACCGCTCTTCTCTTCCCATATGCTTGATCTTTCAGAAGAGCCTTTGGAAGAGAATATCGAGATCTGTGAGAAGTATCTTGAGCGTATGAGTAAGATCGGTATGACACTTGAGATCGAACTGGGTGTAACCGGCGGAGAGGAAGATGGTGTTGACAATACCAACATCGACAATGCACTGCTGTATACACAGCCAGAAGAGGTAGCCTATGCGTATGAGAGACTTTCAAAAATCTCCGACCGTTTTACGATTGCCGCATCATTCGGTAATGTCCACGGTGTCTATAAACCGGGGAACGTCGTTTTAACGCCTTCGATCCTGGACAACTCTCAAAAATATATCAAAGAGAAATATAACACTCCGTCTGACAAACCGGTAAACTTCGTCTTCCACGGCGGTTCAGGCTCGACAAAAGAGGAGATCCGAGAAGCAATCAGCTACGGTGTCATCAAGATGAACATCGACACGGACACTCAATGGGCAACCTGGGACGGTGTACGTAACTACTATAAACAGTATGAGCACTATCTGCAGGCACAGATCGGAAACCCCGACGGCGACGACAAACCGAACAAAAAGTATTACGATCCGCGTAAGTGGCTGCGTGTAGGTCAGGAGTATCTGGTTGCCCGTCTAAAAGAGGCTTTTGAAGACCTCAACGCGATCAACAGAAACTAAATATGGCGAAGAAGCGCAGGTTATCCTTTTTTACACTTGCCGACTTCTTTATCCGTCCGCTTAGGTATCATGAGCGGATGAGCCTTTTGGCGGTTCTGCTGCTTATCCCCCTTTTCACCTTTACCTATCTTTTTATCGAACAGAAAAAATCCACGCTTGAAAGTATGGAGCGGACGATTCAGGGCTCGGAGCTGAACCACGCAATCTTTTCCCTAATCGAAAGCCTCGAACGATTACGCACCTATCCATACCCTGCAACGAGCACTAAAAGAGCTGCCTATGGGCAAAAAGAGACGATTGAGAATATCCGCTCTCTTTCAGACGCTATCTCTTTACAGTATGAGCGCTATGACTATGAAGTATTGCATTCCTACTGGGAACTGAGTCAAAAAAAGATTATCTCCCTGCTGCAAAATGCTCCCTCAACTGCCCTCCCCTATTTTGAACAACTTCACCAGATCGTCGAGAAGCTTCACTATCTGATGCGGCGCAACAGTCACCAGTTTCGTATGACAAACCTCCGATCCATGAACGCCCATGCGGTCCAGAAGCTGCTTTTTGAGATCATTCCCGAACTGATAGAAGATATCGCCATGACACGGGCTGCCGGGAGTATGATACTTCAAAAGAAGTCATTTACCCAAGAGGAACATCAGCTGCTGCAAAAGTCCTACTTCAAGATGGAGCATAACTACCGGCAGCTGCATAATCTTTTAAAAAACAGCCCGTCAATACCCCTATTTCAACATGGAGAGAATCTTCCCGACAGAAAATTTACCTCTATAACGCAAGCGATCTTTGATGAACACCGCTTTACAGCTCCCCGGGCAGACTATTTTTCTATCGGTTCTGTAAAGATGCACCAGCTCTCAAGCTATGCCAAGAACCTCTATCAGAACTACATATCGCAACTTAAAAGTGAGCTTGTAATCCAGCGAAGCTACTTCCAGCGTCTGATGTGGATGCTTACTGCTACACTCTTTATTGCACTTTATATATCCCTTGCTATCTACCGTTTGGCACGACGGCATATCTATAAACTGCTTGCCGGCACCAGGCGGATCATGCAGGGGAAACTGGGCAAAGACATTATTATCCATAGCGGTGATGAGTTCGCCGATCTTGCCGCGGGAATCAACCAGCTGCGTTTTGAACTAAAACAGGATAACGATATCATCGATCACTATGTTCCCCTTTCCAAAACGGATGTCAAGGGTGTCATTACCGAGGTTTCCGAAGCGTTTTGTCAACTGTGCGGCTACACCAAAGATGAGCTTATCGGCAATACCCACGCGCTTTTACGTCATCCAGATAACGAAAACAAGATTTTTGAACAGATGTGGCAGACGATTCTATCAGGAGAGGCCTGGAGTTCAGAACTGAAAAACCGGACCAAGAAAGGTGACGATTTTTGGGTAGAGATCCATATCATCCCCCACCTAAGCAAACAAAATACTGTCATCGGGTTTACCTCCATCAGACGGGATATCACGCAAAGGAAACTGGCCCAAAAGCTTGCTGTCACCGACCCGCTAACCAAGCTTTATAACCGCAACTATCTGACCGAGATGCTCTTACATGAGATGGATAAGTCCACACGTTATGAGTATCACTTCTCTCTTATCATGATCGATATCGATAATTTCAAGCAGATCAATGACACCTACGGTCATTTGGAAGGGGATAAGATTCTCATCAAGTTTTCTAAACTTATCAGCTCTTCATTACGCAAAAGCGATATTTTTGCACGTTGGGGCGGTGAAGAGTTTATTGTCTTACTCCCTTACACGACGATGGAACAGGCCGATAAGCTCGCCCACTCTCTATGTACCCTTGTGCAAAACTACTGCAGCTCCAACAAACATGCCTCAACCATCAGTTTGGGAGTGACCGCATTTAATCCGGCGCAAGATGATCTTCACAGCCTGCTTTTACGTATCGACAAGCTTTTATATCAGGCCAAAGCAGGCGGTAAAAACCGAGTCGTCGCCTCTATGGAATAAGCTTTTTGGCTTGATAGCGTTGAAGCTGTGTTGCGTTGCCCAGTATTCCGCCGCTGTGAACATAAAGCAGCGTTGTCTCTTTATATTGGGTCAGATGTTCTTTAAGCGCCTGCAGCATGACCGGAGCATAGACCAGATCGATCTCTACACCCTGCTTCAATAAAGTGCTGTAGTGTTCATAGAGCTCCTGATAGGGTCGGGCGAATTTGTAGCGTTTTTGGGTTGTCAATAGTGTCGGCAATCTTCCCCCGCTTTGAAGACGCCGCATCTGTTCGATCAAATAGGTGCTGTTTCCGACAACCGGTGACGTCACTACTTCAATAGCATGTGGGCTGAGTATATCCTGCAGCCAAAGAGCCGTCGTTCCCGTACCGCTTGGCGTAATGACGGCCAGCTTTTTTATCGAGCGGCTCTCATACCACGAAACGATCTCCGAAGCCAACTGTTGGATACCCGTTCTGGCTTCCAATGTGGCGCCCCCTTGAGGAATCAAGAGTGTCTGCTCATCTAACAGATCCTTGACCCGGCTCTTTAACGCTTCGTCGTGCTCTGCATCAGAAATAATCTCAAACTTCATACCCAGCGAACGGGCTATGGCAAAGTTTCCCTCCCGGCTATATTTTACCGCATCGGGCAGATAACGCATATAATAGGTAAAGGGAACCTCTTTTAAGCGGGCCAAAGCGGCCATACTTAACATCGCATTGGATTGTGCTCCTCCGTACGATACTATGCCGCGGTAAGGAAAAGGGTTCAGCTGATAATAGTAAAAGAGTTTTCGGTATTTATTGCCGGAGAAGTAGTGTGAGATACGGTCGTCACGTTTGATATATAAGGGACGTTGTTGCCACTCAAGCTGCTCGATAACGGCAGCTTCTGGAGATGGGGATAGGATTTTATTTAAACTCAATCTTTGCTTTTTTACGCAGTTTTTCTACGACATCTTTGAGGTTCTCTTGAAATTTCTTAGCCTGAAGTGTCTTTTTAACGTTTTCAGCCAGCTCTTTATAGCTGCGTTTCTCACCGCCGCGCTTCTCCTGTACATACAGCACATGATAGCCGAACTGTGTTTTCACAGGAGTTTTGGAGATCGATCCCACTTTCATTTGCATCGCCGCTTTTTTAAACGGTTCCGCCATGCGGCTGTCTGCCCCGAAAAAGCCCAGGTCACTGGCACCGAACTCCTGGTTGTTCATCATCTTCTGAGTCAGCTGCATAAACTTCTCTACGCCGTTTTGAGCTTTATTGATATCATTGATAACACTCTTCGCCTCATCCTCTGTCTTGACAAGGATATGGTGCGTATGAACCTCTTTGGGACGGTTGAAACGATCTTTGTTCTCTTCGAAGAACTTCTTCGCTTCACTATCTGTTACTTGGATCTTTTTAATATTGGTATCCATCCAGACCTGATAAAGCAGTGTCGGTTCTACGACATTTTTAATATATTCGGAAAATGCTTTTTTATAGGCTTGTGTCTGGTCGATCTTGGCACGTTTTGCCTCCTGCTGGATCAACAACGTCACTATCGCCTTATTGACTGCCATCTGGTTAGCTCTGATCTTCTGCTCTTTTGGCAGTGAAGCATACTGACCGCGTGTAATCTCCTGCAAAAGAGGGTATAGATCACGTTCATCTACTTTCTTGCCGTTTACTTCCACGACAGTCTGTGCTGTCATCGCCGTCGCTGTTAACCATAACGCTAAACTCAATTTTTTTAACATTTTCATCCTATTTTTTTAGATTTTCGCCAATATCATAGCAGTTTTTGTCTCAAATTACACTTTTTTCGTCTGGTAGCCCAAATACCGCTCCAGCATACGTTCAAGGCGTCCTACATTCAACGGTTTTGGCATATGCTCATCCAAACCTGAAGCGAGTATCTCTTCGCGCTCACCGACCAGGTCATGCGTGGTCAAGGCGACAATCGGTGTCAACGGTTTGTCGTTTGCTTTTTGATGTTCCTTGATCAGGTTGGTCGCTTCGATACCGTTCATCACCGGCATATCAATATCCATCAATACAAGATCATACTGTTTTTGACGGCACTTATCGACTGCCTCTTTACCATCTTCTGCCTGGTCTACCTCAAAGTCGTACCGGCTCAGTACGACCTTGACAAGTTTAAGATTGATCGGGTTATCCTCAACAACCAGGATTTTCAACTTCTCCCGCTTGGCGGCAACTGCCAATCTTTGCAAGACCTTTTGATCATCCCTGTTAGCCTGAGAGATCTCTTTGGGAGCCTGACTTTCTACCAGAGTCAGTACGTTATGAATTTTAGAAGGCAAGGCCGGAAGCGACAGGTTCATCTGGGTCGCAGCCGTTAGCTTCAGAGCCTCATGCTTTCCATAATGCATCGTAGGTATCACACGCATTCCGGGTACCAGGGACTCCAGTTTTTTAACCCGTGCCGGTGTACACATATTGGTGATAAGTATCAGAGCATGACACTCGCTCATATGCGGGTCGTTGCTCTCTTTAACGCTGACCACGGCAATACCCATCGAAATCAGGTACTGATAAATCAGTTTCGCATAGGAAAAGAGCGATCTGTCATCGATAAAGACGCCGACTTTCAGATCCGAAAGCTGCTCAAAGCAGGGTTTAAATGAGGTCTGTAACTGTAATGAAAATGCAAAGCGGCTTCCTTTGCCCTCTTCTGAAGCGATTTTTAGATGCGATCCCAGTGCCTTAAGCAGATGGTAGCTGCTTGAAAGCCCCACACCGAGATTGTCACTACTGTCAGCATTAAATGGTTCTACCAGTACCGGTATCTTATCTTTGGCTATACCGTGACCGGTATCCGTGATACTGACATCCAGTTGTGCCAGATGCTCTCCGATGTGCTGTGTTCTGATATCAAGATAGACACTGCCCCCTTTGGGTGTGAACTGTATAGCATTGGATATCAGGTTTTCCAAAAGGTGGCGGATACTTTTTTCATCCCCGCTGACACTTTTGGGCATATTTGGGTCAATATAGATTAAAAAATCGAGCCCCTTGTTTTGAGCCTCGGAGATAAATACTTGAGTAATAGACTCAAACAAAGAGATAGGTGCAAAGGTCTTTATCTGAGAACGGTAGCGGCCCGCTTTGACATCGGCTAAGACACTCATGTTTTGTGTCGTCTCATGCAGTTTATGAAGTGTTTTGTAAAGATGTTCTATCTGGGAAGATTGGTCGGGATTCAGATCACTTTCGCGCAACGCTTTCAGTGTCTGCATGCTTTGTTGCATCGGAGTGTGAAAAGCGGAAGATACACGCTGCAAAAACTGATCTTTTGCATTATCAAAAAAGACTGAGATATCACTCATACCGCTTTAAACCTTTGCAGACCAGTCTGTCAGACCCATCGATTTGAAATTATTATACATGATTTTTAGTATGAATTAATAAGAACTTAGAAATTTATCGGTAAAATGCCGCAAAGGAAAGACATTGTTACGAAATAGATTAATTATTTTACCGATACTTTTTATCATTTTACTCGCGGATATTATTCATACGAATATCATCTCTAACGGTATTGAGAGCCGTTTTAAAAGACTGCATACCAGCGGAGTCACGATCAACCTGGTCTCTGAAGAAAAAAGTTTCTTTCACACTAAAAAAGAGCTTTTGATCACTTTGGAAAAAAGTGACCTTGTTTCAGACGCACTTCTTGAACTGGATGCCGATGACCCGATGCGTGTCTTGCTATCAACAATGGAGGGGGTGACACTAAAAGTCATCCTGGTGCACAAAAAGCTGATCTTTTCCAATAATCTGCAACTTACCTTCCGTATCGTAACACTGCCCGAACACTTCCAGGAAGCCTCTTTACTGTTGGCAAACATTCTTGAGTACACCCTCAAACACCCGGATCTGTTTAAAGCCAACTACCATGTCTGGAAGGGGACCTTCTCGTTTGCTATCGCCTCACTCAAAGAACGCTTCGAAGCAGAAAACAATATAAGCTATGACATTGAAGCCGATAGACTCAAAGCGACAGGATTTCTGCATGCCAAAGATGACTTCAAGTTCTCAACATCAACCCAGAAATTTATACTTGACCTTTATGAAGGCAATAGCCGAAAAATTCGTTTTGAGCTAGATCAGGGAGGGTTTTCCACAGAAAAAACCCCGCAGTTTCGTTCTTTGGAAATCAACGGAGAGGCGTTACATCTGACCCTTCCGCCCCAGGAGCAAAACAGTACCATCAAGATCACAGACTTTCATGCAAAACAGTCTCAAAGCGATCATAAGTTTACCGATATCGAAAGTAACCTCTACCTCGGCAGCCTATCCCTTCAAAGCCAGGGCTCTATCTATGCTGTAAAAAACTTCAACTATGATCTGGATCTTTACCATCTGGATAGAAAAGTCCTGGATAGAATCGGCGACCTGATCGGTTCGTCCAATCAAAGTGAAGTCCTATTTATTTTTGAAGATCTTTCCAAAGAGCTTAGCAACCTTTTGCAAGAAGATGCCGCTATTCATCTTAAGAAACTGAGTTTTGACGGACTGATCTTTAAAGACAAGCCCTATAATGAAGCCTCTTTTTCCCTTCTTGCCAAAAGTGGCGGAGAAGAGACCCCTATCGCCTTTGAGAGTAAAATCCATCTCTCCCAGGAGATCTATACGACATTTTTGGAGCATATCCCCAATGCCGGTGCGACAAAGCCCTATCTAAAAGATCCCAATGTAGTAGATTTTGACCTCAACCTTTCTCCACGGGGACTGGTCCTTAACGGACATCTGCTCACTCTTGCAGAATCCAATACGACTCAAGAGAGTATAACCGATGAAAAAAGCGACTAAAAAAGAACAGGCTGCAATTAAAGAGGCTTTTTTAGCCCGCTATGATGCAGCCGTTACCGAGCTAACCTACACTAACCCTTTTGAACTGGTCATCGCCGTTGCACTCTCCGCACAGTGTACCGACAAGAGGGTCAACCTGCTGACACCGGATCTTTTTGAAAAATATCCTACCCCTTTAGATCTGGCCCAAGCCGATCTGGACGATGTCAAAAGCATCATACAAAGCTGTTCGTTTTTTAACAATAAGGCAAAAAACCTGATCAAGATGGCGACACAGCTTGTCAATGACTATAACGGTGCCGTCCCATTGGATGAAAAAGAGTTGGTCAAACTTGCGGGTGTCGGCCAGAAAACGGCCCATGTGGTACTTATCGAGTATACGCAGGCCAACTTGATGGCTGTTGACACCCATGTCTTTAGAGTATCGCACCGTTTGGGGCT
>JBFEYF010000067.1:0-9046 GCA_041562295.1 Sulfurimonadaceae bacterium | reverse complement strand
CTACAGTAAAGTACTCTTGAGAAACAGCAATATCGGATGGATCAAAGATGAAGATATCTGCAAAGATTAGAGCGATATACCTCATCATATCCACAGCTTTTTTTGTGGGGCTGTATGTCATCATCTCTACATTCAGCAAAAGATATGTCGTTTCCGCCAGAAAATGGGTCAGCCGTAAGATCTTAACATCCAACAACCTTGAACTAGAATTTAACGGGACCATTGATCCCAAAGCACAGCTTTTTATATCCAATCACCAAAGTATGCTCGATATTATGATCATCGAACTGCTCTTGGAGAAAAAAGATGTCTGTTTTATCGCCAAAAAGGAGCTCTTCAAGATCCCTTTTTACGGGCGTGCTGTTAAGATACCCAATATGATCTCTATAGACAGGCAAAACAAAAAGGGGATGAAACGGTTGGTGAATGAAGTTGAAAAACGCATCAATAAACACCGACCGGTCATTATCTTTCCCGAGGGGACACGCTCAAAGTCCGATGCCTTTCTCTCATTTAAATCAGGTGCTTCTTTTGTAGCCAATAAGCTCGATTTGAATGTTCAACCGATTGTCATATCCAATACCAAAAAGATCTTTAGCATGACAAAGCTTTTCCTGCGTCCTGGCAAGATCACTGTTACGGTACTTGAGAGTTTCAACGTATCCAAGGCTAACGAAGGGTGGCTCAACAGCGAACGCGACAAGATGCAGGAAGTCTATAACCGTGTCTCTTAGTACTTTTTTAGCGATCGGTCTGGGCGGATTTACGGGCGCACTTTTGCGTGCCTATCTGACAGGTGTTTTTAATAAACTGATCCCTTTTCACTCGGTAGCTGTCGGAACCCTCTCTGTCAATATTCTGGGCTCACTTTTGATGGGGATGCTTTTCGCTTTTTTCACCCATACCTCCTACTTTTCCCCGACGATGAAATCCTTTCTCTCTACAGGCCTTTTGGGCGCTTTAACCACCTACTCTACCTTTGCCCTGGAGAGCTTTATTATGTTGCAGCACGGGCAGTACGGCAACTTTGCCATGAATGTAGGGCTCAATGTTATCGGGACTATCGTTACGGTGATGATCGGGTTCATCGTCGTCACCTATTTTTTGAAGTAATCAGGGGTTATATTTAAAGTAGTTGGCCACACCTAAAGCCAGTCCGTAAGCCATCTTCTTTTGATACTTCTTGTTGACAAGCCTTCGAGCCTCTTTCGGGGATGTAATAAAACCGACTTCTACCAGTACTGCAGGCATCTGGGCACCCACCAGCACCCAAAACGGCCCTTTTCTTACACCCGCATCCTTCACCTTGTAGGATCTGCGCAAATTACTGAGCATACCGCGCTGCAGATCTATGGCAAGTTTGTTCGATGCCAAAATCTTTTGGCTGTTTAACAGGCTCAAAAAGTTCTCTTTGGCAAAATAGTTCATCGCCTCTATATCTTCACTGTTTTCAGTCGCCGCAACCTTCTTGGCACGTTTGCCTTTGGTCGGGGAGAGGAAATAGGTCTCGATCCCGTTATGCCGTGTATACCCTTTTCTTTTAGGAACGGAGTTGGCATGTATGGAGATAAAAAGGTCGGCATTTTTCTCATTGGCATAGGCGGTACGGCGCCGCAGCGGGATATAGGTGTCGTTGTGACGCGTCATATAGACCTTGTATCCCATCGCCTTAAGCTCCTCTTTTAACTTGCGTGCGATCTGGAAAACAATGATCTTTTCTCTATATTTTCGATATCCGATAGCCCCCGGGTCTTTGCCCCCGTGTCCCGGATCGATCACCACGACATGCTTTTTTTCTCTTTTTAGGACCGGATCTTTATTGACGATCACGGCATCTTTTTTAATCTCTTGCTTGATGTTTCCCACAGAGATAATAAGATCTTTACCCTTTCGGCTGTAGTGTACAGGCAAGGAGCTCTTATTTTCCAATACCAGGCGGATCTTGCCTTTACCGCGGTTATTTAGACGCAGGTCATCCAGATGAGAGCGCGAAAGCCGTATATTCGTGCTGCTATCGGCATTAATGTCAAATATATAGCGATAGCGGTTGTTAAACTTCTTATCAAGGATGAAATATTTAACCTGTTCCTCTTTGATCAGGTTGTCGAAACTGAGTATGATCTTTCCATAGCGCCAGCGGGCACTCTTTAGATAATTTGTAGAGGATTGTGAAGGGAGTTTTTCATCTTGGATAACGATCTTTTTTCCACTTAACGACTCAAGCTCATTACTATACTTTTGGACATCGATATGCAGGAGTTTCCCGGAGCGGATGATCCCTTCCACGGCTTTTATACGTAACGCTTTATCATCTTGCATGATAGCATTGATACGTATGTTTTTATATTCGTGGTAAGCTTTAAGTACGGATTTGGTCTCTTTTTTTTCAAGCCAGCGGTCGGCACGTTCCAATGCGGCATTGGCATGCAGCAAAGTACTTAGAGACAGAAGAAGCAGTAAAAGCAGTAGGCGGCTCATGGGTGAGTTACGATTCACCCTCCACCAGTTTGTTCATAAGATCATGAACGGATAGAAGTTCATTGACTCTATAGCCGTTACTTCCGGTAAAGAAAAGTCCTAACTCTTTATTACCCTCATAGGCGTCACTGAGACGGTCTGCGATACAAAAACCGACCGCCTTAGCCTCTACACCGCGCTGACACGGTGCGACACAGTTTGAGATACACTTGATCGCCGGACCTTCGCGTTTCTCAATCAGGTCGATCAGGTGTGTATGCACACCACGTGCAGGATAGCCAACGGGAGATTTAAGCAGCTGGATATCTTCCTCTTTTGAAGCGAGGATAACCTCTTTGAAATTATCATGGGCATCGCACTCATGCGTTCCCAAAAAGCGTGTACCCATCTGGACACCGTCTGCACCCAGCTCAATCATCTGCGCTATATCGTTATGATCCCAGATACCCCCGGCTGCGAATACAGGGAAGTCTCCCCATTTTCTTGCCTCTTCGACAACCGGCTTGACCAGGTTTTCAAGCTGATACTCTTCCATAGAACACTGTTCATAGGTAAATCCCTGGTGACCACCGCTTAACGGACCTTCGAGTACGATAGCATCAGGCAGTCTGTCATAACGCTGTTTCCAGCGTTTACAGATGATTTTCAGCGCTTTAGGCGAGGAAACGATAGGGACCAGTGCAACATCGGGAAAATCTTCCGTAAACTCCGGCATATTGGTAGGTAGGCCCGCACCGGTGATGATGATATCAGCACCCGCTTCACACGAATCTCGTACAACGCGTCCGTAATCATTGATCGCATAAAGTACGTTGGCAGCCAGCGGCTTGTCACCACAGATCTTACGTGCATTTTTAAAGATCTCAAAAAGCGCTTCTTTGGAGTAGAAGTTCTGTACTTCCAGCGGCCGTTCGGCTACCAGTTTATGTGCGAACGCTTTGTTCTGATAATAACCGGTTCCTACAGATGATACACATCCCAGTCCACCCTCTTTGGATACGGAACCCGCCAGCTGGTCCCAACTGATTCCAACGCCCATACCACCTTGGATAATTGGTCTTTCGATGGTGTGTTTACCGATTTTTACTGCCTCTAATTTCACTATTTAACCTTTACTTTTGCAAACTTTCTTTTACCGACCTGCAAAACATATTCGCCGGCTTCAAGCTGAAGATCTTTATCTTGACACTTTTCTTGATCTAATTTAAATGCACCTGCGGTAATATCTCTACGTGCCTGTGACGTTGACGGAGCAAGCTTTACATCTACCAGTGCTTTACAGACCCATATAGGTCCGTCAAGGGTAAACTCCTCGATATCACTCGGTAGTGCTTTCGCTCCGTGGACTTGTGCAAACTCTGCTTCAGCTTCGCTAGCGGCTGTTTCAGAGTGAAAACGGGTCACGATCTCTTTGGCAAGAGCCTCTTTAACCTTTTTCGGATGTATCGTACCATTTTCTACACCCTCTTTTTGCTTAGCTATCTCATCTAGGGTCAAAGAGCTAAGCAGTTCATAATATCGCCACATCAATGCATCAGAGATAGAGAGTACTTTACCGTACATATCTTTAGGCTCATCCGTAACGCCGATATAATTGCCCAACGATTTACTCATCTTATTGACACCGTCCAGACCCTCCAGGATCGGCATCATTAGCACTGCCTGCTGCTTTTTAAGCTCATAAGTACGCTGAAGCTGGCGCCCCATCAGAAGATTGAACTTCTGATCCGTACCGCCGATCTCGATATCTGACGCCAAAGCGACACTGTCGTACCCTTGCAATAACGGGTAAAGAAACTCTGAGATACTGATCGGCGTCTGCGCTTTATAGCGCTTTTCAAAATCATCCCGCTCAAGCATTCTAGCAACATTAAAGGTCGTTGTCAAAGCCAGCATTCCTGCAGCTCCCAACGGTTCGATCCACTTTGAGTTAAAAACAATTTCTGTCTTCTCAGGATCAAGAATTTTAAAAACCTGTTCTTTATAGGTCTGGGCATTTTTGGCGATCTGTTCATCACTGAGCTGTTTACGTGTTTCACTTTTTCCCGTCGGATCACCGATCTTGGCTGTGAAATCACCGATAAGGAACTGAATCTTGGCACCATACTTTTGAAACGTCGCAAGTTTTTGAAGTAAAACCGTATGTCCTAAGTGCAAATCCGGTGCTGTCGGGTCAAACCCCGCCTTGACCGTATAGTGTTCACCGCTCTCATAATAGCGGTCAACCAGTTTCTCGATACGTTCCATATCGATAATTTCAGCACTACCGCGCTGAATCTCTCTTAATGCTTCGTCTTTCATTCGTCGTTTTAACCTAAAAATTTATTTTTGATAGATGTCATCAGCGTGTACAAACTCAATAATATGTGATTTTTGTTCAATCTTTGTCCGCAACGCGTTAATATTCGACTCTCCTGTCTCAAAAAAGAGGGTACAGTACTGTATCTCGTCCTCTTTTTTATTACCCAGTTCAATAGATAATATATCGATCTTTATTTTAGCCAAAAATAACAAAAATTTAGCCAAAGCCCCCTGACTGTTGACCAGACTGACGATAAGATGATACTTATATACCCGTTGGCTGTCCCAGCGTACCAGCAGCATCGGTTCGCTGTTTTCCACATGCTTCAGTGCCGTGTCGCACATCTTGTGATGGACCTCGGCCGTTGAGCCTTTTTTAAAGGCGATGACCGCATCACCTTTTTTGGGATGGCAACAGTGCTGAAACGAGACATCATTGATCGTATGATTGCTGTAAAAAAGCAGATGCCCCAAACGCACCTCTTTGAGCTTAAAACGGTGCCGGGAAAGAAAGTTCCTAAAGCGGCTGTTTTTACGAAGCTCATCCAGATAGGCTACGATCACCTGTCGGACATACCCTACATCATAGGATGCTTTATAAAATGAGTTGACAAAATCGGACTCGGCAAGCCACTCTAATACACGCGGCTGATTCAGACCCAAAATCGCCGTCACGATATTGGCCGCACCCATCATATCGACTTCCCTCATCCTGATGTTACAGTTGTGGGTCAATGCCTGCCGGGCCTTGGCTGTTCTGACCGCATCGATCCAGGTACAGCGTATCGCTGCATGATTATTCGTCACAATCGTGACCATATCACCGTTTTTCAGTTCGGTCAAGAGACTTTTTTTACTCTTGTTGATCAATGCGTCAACCGCTTTGTCACCCACGTCGGTATGGATCGCATAGGCAAAATCGAGTGCTACGGCACCGCGCGGCAGGGTGAAGCTTTCACCTTTGGGAGAGTAGACCATGATATCCTCACTGAAAAGGTCTTTTTGTGCCAAATCCATAAAGAGTTCGACATTCTCTCCCTGCATCGAAAGATTTGAAAGCCACTCAAGATTGATCGCATGCCCCCCTGTCTTATACTTCCAGTGGGCCGCGACCCCCAACTCTGCTGTCTGATGCATCTGGAAGGTCCTCACCTGAACCTCGATGATCGAACTGTCGTCAAAGACCGTCGTATGGATCGTCTGGTAGCCGTTCTCTTTGGGCACACTCACATAATCTTTAAACCGTGCCATCAAAGGCTTATAGGCCAGGTGTACCAATCCGATCACGGTATAACAGTCAATCGGGTCCTTAACCAAAATCCGCACAGCCAACAGGTCCAGGACCTCCTCTATAGAGACACCTTTACGCTGCATCTTCAAATAAGAGGAGTAAAAATGTTTCACCCTGCCGAAAAGCTGAAACTGATCCTCTTCAAAGCCGTGCTGAAGCATCAGTCTGCGCATATTCTTGATGAAAGTATTGATAATCTCCAAAAAATCCTGATTGTGACTGACGATATAGTTTTGAATCCCCTGGAACTCATCGGGGAAAAGATACTTGAAACTGAGATCTTCCAACTCTCTTTTGAGCGAGGAGACGCCCAGACGGTGTGCGATAGGAGCATAGACCACCATGGTCTCTTCAGCGATACGTTTTTGCTTGGCTTCGGACAAAGCCTCTAACGTCATCATGTTATGTAGCCGGTCGCAGAGTTTGACGACCAGTACACGGACATCCTTCGTGGATGCCAGCAAAATCTTCCTAAATGAGAGTGCCGATTTTGTCAGATGTCCCTCTTTGTCGGATGGAAGAAGCTTTTGCCCTCTGATCTCGTCAATTTTGGTCATTCCGTCTACCAGATGGACGACATCATCACCGAATCTTTGCCGGATCTCATCTAAGGAGATATGGGTATCTTCTACGACATCATGCAGTATCGCCGCGGTAACCATCGCCTCATCGGAACTGATACTTGCCACAATAGCCGCAACCAAAACCGGGTGGATGATATAAGGCTCTCCGCTTTTACGGAACTGCTCTGTATGTGCATGTTTTGCCAATTCGATGGCATCATCAATGGATTGTGTTTGGGGAATTTGTTGATAAAGAAGCCTTACGGCCTCTTCAAGGGAAGTGACTTTGTCAATTTTTGAAAGTGTGCTATCCACTCTAACTTACTTAGGCTCTACCATACCTTCGATCTTGACAGCGCCTTCAGCGATCTCCATAAGTGCGAAGTCAGACGGCTTGTATGCTTTCGGGTCGATGTTTAGAATCGTAGATGCACCTCTTTGAAGCTCTTTGGCACGTTTTGCTACGGCAATGGCCAATATGTAACGGTCACCGCCAACAGTATTCAACGCTTTAGCTGTAATCTCTTCTAGTCTCATTTTTTTCCTTCTATTTTACTATACTGCAACGGCTCATATCACCATTGATTATCGCTTTAAGGTTACCCTCGACAAACATATCACAGACAACGATCGGCAACTTGTTATCTTTTGCCAATGCAATCGACGTATCATCCATCACCTGAATATGATCATGCATCGCCTGGTCATAGGTCAATGAATCAAGCTTGACCGCATCATCATACTTCTTTGGATCTTTATCGTAGACACCGTCAACTTTGGTCGCCTTGATGATCATCTCGGCATCGATCTCCACAGCACGCAGTGTCGCTGCCGTATCTGTTGTAAAAAACGGGTTACCGGTTCCGGCAGAGAAGATCACGACACGCCCTTTTTCCAAATGACGTTTGGCACGGCGAACGATAAAGCTTTCACCGATCTGCTCCATCTTGATTGCACTTTGCATACGTACTTCCAAACCGAAATACTCCAACGCTTCCTGCATGGCAACGGCATTGATGACCGTTGCCAACATTCCCATGTAGTCGCCTGAAGTACGTTTGATAATACCGTCCTGGGCAGCCGTAACCCCACGGATGATATTACCGCCGCCGATCACCATACCGACTTCGATACCAGCTTCGACCAAACCTTTGATCTCATTGGCAATAAACTTCAGAATTTTTGTATCAATTCCATAACCATGCTCACCCGCAAGCGCCTCACCCGAAAACTTAACCAAGACACGTTTGTTTGCCATTTGAACCCTTATACGCCAGGCGTTTATAAATCCCGCAATTTTACTCAAATTTTGCTTTAGATGTACTTATACACTTAAAAGCACGTTCTCAAGGCTTTGAACAAGCACCTTTTATCCGCCGTCGCGTTCTCGTACAGCCTCTTTTTCGATCTTTTCAATATCTCTTTTATACTCGGCATTGACCGCTTTAAGCGTATTTCCCATCCGGGCTATCGTCGAACCGTTGGCGTTTTCATTCAGACAAAACTGATAGATAAAACGCAGGTGGTGCTGATACTCTTTGCCCGAGCTTTTCCCCGGTATCTTATGCTCTTTGGCTACATAATCGACTACCTTTAAAAGGTCCGCACTGTTTAAAGGCTCCGTAGCAATCCGGTCCGCCAACTCGTCGATACCACAAGCAAAAAGCGGACTTTTGGGCTTTTTAGGCACGACTACCGGCGGAGGGACATATTTGCTGTCTTTATAAAAAAGTACCAGAGTTACGGTCAAAACGACAAAGACCATGAGCAATACAACCGAAAAGACCACAATTGGCATTAAATAGCATCCTTTGATCTGTATAGAGAAAAAGTGCCCCTATTCTAGCGGTAATAAACTTATAGTTTCTAAAAACAGATCTTAACAGAGCATCGGATGTAAAAGAAGTTTCTCTGAAGCTGTGCAGATGTTTAAAGGGGCAGTCTATCTTTGTCCTCTTTTTCAGTGACAGGCAGCGTCAAGGTATACCTGGTACCGGTTATCAACTCATCTTCGACAATATTTTGATAGTTACACACATCAATGGTGCCGTTTATATGATTCTCTACGATCTCTTTTGCCATATAAAGTGCCACCAGTTTGTGGTTACGCTCTTCATGTTCTATCGTCGGCCTGAAGATCTTTTCCAGATCATCAGTTAAGAGTCCAAAACCGTTATCTTCGATGGTCACCTGCGCATAATGATGCTCATGGATCATCTTATTTGAGATCTGGATAACAATTTTGCCGTCCTCCACACCGCTATACGCCAGATGCTGCTTGGAGCTGTTCAGCAAAGAGAGCAATACCTGTTCAAACTCCGTCTCATACCCATAGATATAGAGACTTTCGTCACTGTGAAGGTCGATAAAAATATTGGCATACGCCAGTGAGGGCTCCATGATCCGCAGCACT
>JBFEYF010000066.1:0-9075 GCA_041562295.1 Sulfurimonadaceae bacterium | reverse complement strand
GCCATGATCCGGGAGGTGATCAGATAGGTGGCGTTGAAGTTGTGGCCGAAGACCGCCTCTTTGAGGTTGTTGACCTTCAGCGCAAAACGCAGGCGGTTGATCTTGCAGTGCTCGATCACATCCAAAAGGGCCGGTGAGAACTCGATATAGAGTGTCGAGTTTGAAGGGGTAGCCAGGATCGCATCGATACTTTTGACATCATAAAAGGGAGGCTGTTCAAAGTAGTCGTGCCCGAAGATCATCATGATGCCTTCTCCAGACACTGCTGGGAGCAAAAATATTTGCCGTCGGCAATGATCATCTCATCTAAGGAAGCAAAGGTTCCGCAGGTGGCGCATTCGATCATCTCATCAGCCTGGGGCTCCTCTTTTTTAGCCTGCTTTTTCTTAAAAGGTCTGTCTTTGGGCTCTCTTTTTTTCTCTGCGGAGAGTGCCGGTTTTTTAAAATAGATGATATAGATCAAATAGATGATAAGTGCGGTTAAAAGATATTGCATGGATGGTTACCTTTGAATAAGCAGATAGTTTCTGTGGGGTGCTTCAATGATTTTATAGTCAAACGTTTCATTGACTTCATCATAGACTTTTTCACCTTTAAAATAAAGAAGGATCGACCCTTTTTGGATAAAAGGTTGGGAGAGTTTGAGAAGATCCTCTGTGTTGGTCACAGCTCTGGATGTGATCAGATCATAGGGCTTGACCTCGATATCTTCGACTTTTTTGCCGATGACGCTGACATTTTCCAAACGTAAAGAGGCGACGATAAAGGTCAAAAAAGAGCTGCGTTTGCGCAGCGGCTCTACCAGTGTGAAATGGGTATGCTCCATGGCCATAGCCATAATGAGCCCGGGAAAACCGGCCCCGGTTCCGATATCCAGACACGACTCGACATGGGGGAGAAAACTCATGGGGTAGACGGCATCGAAGATGTGCTGGGCAATCTCCTCTTTGGTGGTCGCGCCTGTCATATTATGGATCTTGTTCCAGGTTAACAGCTGCTGGGTGAAAAAGTCGGTACGGTAATAGAATTGATCGGGCAAGACGATCTTTTCATGTTCGATTTTAGATTTAAGCGACACGGGTGTCCTCATAAAGATGTTAATAATGTTTATGCTATTATACCCAACATGTATAAAAACTTGCGAGAAGCTTCGCAATTACGCTTTTCTGACTGCCAGGGGTGTCAGGAGAGTTGTTGTGACGGCAGTAGATTTATTTTAGCCCCCCTGATACTGGACGATTTCCAATATGTCTACAAAAAGTTCCTGATCGCCTTTGCGGTAATCGACGGGCGCATGCGGGCACTAATGCTTTTGTCCAACCGTTACTCACCCTGTATATATTATAAAGAGGGTAAATGTACGATCTATGACGAAAGACCGCCCGCTTGCGTGATTTATCCCTATACCCCGTTTTATGATGAGATCCTTATCGATACCTCCTGTCCCGCTGTCGGGTTGCAAGGCAGCGAGATGGTGATCCCCGCACCGACGGTGCATGAACAGATGCATAAAGATTTTTTTCATGAACGTATGGTCGATTTTGCCGATAAACTGGCCGATACCGATATTTTTTTGGAGAAGTTGAGGTTTGAGTTCAGACCGATATTTGAGATCGACGGGATCAAGCTTTTGGAGTATATGGGAGATCAGAAAAACAGCTATATCCAGATGCACAAGGCATCTTTGGAGTATATGATCGAGTGGCGGGGGTAAGCGTTAGCGCTGCGGCCCCAGATCTGAAAGCCACTGGAAAAATTCCCATGATTCACGGGTGATGGCGAAGTTGAGACTAAAAAGAATCTCTTCTTGTCTGAAGGTCTCTACAACAGTACCGATAGAGTTAAAGAGGGTATTTCTGTAGAGTGCCGCAACCTCGACATAATCAGAAAGCTGCAGTTTTAAACCGACTGTGTGGTATTCACCGTGCGTATCTGCCCAGTCGCTGTAGCCTACGACGGTACCGTTTTCATCTTCGACACTGTTATACCCCCAGGCGTGACCGATATCTCCTGTCAGATACAGATCATCTTTAAGACGCAGATCCGCAGAGAATGCAAGGTGCGTGATGAGACCGTTATTACCCTTGTTGGTATAGGTGACATCCCCTTTAAAACCTAAAAAGAAGTCATCGGTTACGGGAAAGGTAAAGCGTGCACCCGCACCGATAGTTGTCAGGTTCTCATCGGCGCTGACACCGGTACCGTTACTGTACATAAACTCATAAAACGCGCGCGGATCTTCTGCATGTGCCACAGTCGCTGTCAAAAGTGTTAGAGCCAAAATTGTCTTTTTAAACATCGTTAGCCTTTATAATCAGGTAAAAGTTAGGGAATATATCGGTAAAGCGTTAAAAGAGTAAAGGCTTAGGGGAAAAGAGTTTCGGGATGACACGCTTTATTGTTAGATCAGATAAGATGCCCCATCTCATCTTTTTTGACTTTGAGGTACTCCTCATTGTACTCATTGCTGTCGATGAGAATCGGTACTCTTTTGGTGATCGCAATGTGTTTAAGCGCATCCATCTTTTTAGGGTTGTTGGTGATGAGCTGGATCGAGGAGATACCGTAATAGTGCAGGATCTCATCGGCGACATCATAGCTTCGCTGGTCCGCTTCAAACCCGAGCTGGTGGTTGGCTTCGATGGTATTGAGCCCCTGGTCCTGAAGTGCATAGGCGTTGACCTTGTTCAGCAGACCGATGTTGCGCCCTTCTTGACGCAAGTAGATGACCATACCGTCCTCTTTGGCAATTTTTTTGAGTGCAAACTGTAGTTGGGGACCGCAGTCACATTTGAGACTGCCAAGGGCATCACCGGTAAGACACTCGGAGTGAATACGCACCAGAAGGTTGTCTTTGGGCGTGCCTGTAAAAATGGCCAGGTGCTCTTTGTGCCCCTCTTTGAATGATTGGATATTAAAGGTCCCGTATTGGGTAGGTAAGGTCGCGATGTTTGATATTTCTAGGTTCATATTTTCAGTTTATGGTAATATTTCGCAAAATAATATCACAAAAAGAGTAACATCTATGTTTAATCGTCTAAGAAGAGTCCGCTTAAATGAACACCTAAGAGATCTGGTTCAAGAGCACCATCTGCGAACCGATGACTTTATCTATCCGCTGTTTGTGCGAAGCGGTACTAATATCAAAGATGAGGTCGCTTCGATGCCGGGAGTTTTCCAAATGAGTATCGATGTCGCCATCAAAGAGTGTGAAGAGTTAAAGTCTTTGGGTATCTACGCTATTTTGCTTTTCGGTATTCCCGATACGAAAGACTCTATCGGAAGTGATGCACTCTGCGAACACGGGATCATCGCTACGGCTGTGCGTGAGATCAAAAAAGCGCACCCTGATATGTTTGTCGTGACAGACCTCTGCTTTTGTGAATACACGGACCACGGACACTGCGGTATCATCGATCCCCATACCCACAGTGTCGATAATGACTCGACGCTGAAGATCTCCGGAGAACAGGCTGTGGTACATGCCAAAGCGGGTGCGGATATGATCGCACCAAGCGGCATGATGGACGGTATCATTGCGACACTCAGATCGGCACTGGATGAAGCGGGATTTGTCAATCTTCCGATTATGAGTTACTCGACAAAGTTTGCATCGGCCTACTACGGACCGTTTCGGGATGTAGCGGAGAGCTCTCCGAGTTTCGGCGACCGCAGAACCTACCAGATGAATCCGGCTAACGCCAAAGAGGCCTTAAGAGAGAGCCTGGATGATGAGGCCCAGGGTGCGGATATTTTGATGGTCAAGCCGGCCCTGGCCTATATGGATGTGATCAAAGATATCAGCAACCACTCAAAACTGCCCCTGGCCGTTTACAATGTCAGCGGTGAGTATGCGATGCTGAAACTTGCCGGCCGCGAGGGTCTGATCGATTACGATAAGGTGATCATGGAGACGATGATTGGATTTAAACGTGCAGGTGCCGATATTATCATCTCCTATCACGCCAAAGAGATCGCCAAACTCTTAAAAGGGTGAGAAAGATAGCCAAATAAGTAGAGTTTTAGATTCGTTTGGATTTAATAACCTTTACGCAAAATTTTTGGGGATGTTTGTTTTTGTTACCCAAAGAGAAAGAATAATTGAAAATGAGACACTGTTTAACACTAAAAGATTTCTCCAAAGAGGAGATCTTAGAGATTGTAGAACTGGGACTGCAGATAAAATCTGAGCTCAAAGCGGGACAGAAAAAGCCCTATATGGAACGTCAGACGCTGGGTATGATCTTTGAAAAAAGCTCAACCCGTACGAGGGTAAGTTTTGAGACGGGGATCTATCAGCTGGGCGGTGTAGGTCTGTTTTTATCATCCAACGACATTCAGCTGGGACGCGGCGAGCCGATGAAAGATACCGCCCGTGTTATCAGCCGTATGGTGGATATGGTGATGATCCGAACCTTTTCGCAGTCAAAACTGGAAGAGTTTGCCAAATATTCCAACGTTCCGGTTATTAACGGGTTGACCGATGAGTATCATCCGGTACAGCTTCTGACAGATTATATGACGATGATCGAACACGGTAAAAGCAACAACCCGGTAGTCGCCTATGTAGGTGACGGCAATAACATGACCCACTCCTGGCTGATGCTGGCCAGCAAGCTCGGGTTTGAACTGCGTGTAGCGACGCCCAAGGGTTATGAAGTGGATGCGCAGATTCTCAAAGATGCCCAGAAGTTCGCCAAGCAAAGCGGTGCGAAGATTGTCATCACCAACGACCCGACGGAAGCGGTCCGTGATGCCGATGTAGTTACAACGGATACCTGGGTATCTATGGGGCAGGAAGAGGAAAAAGCACAGCGTATCGCAGATTTCAAAGGCTTTATGGTCGATGAACTTTTGATGGCTTTGGCCAAAGATGATGCGATATTCTTGCACTGCCTGCCGGCATACCGTGACCTTGAAGTGAGCGAGTCGGTTTTTGAAGGGGAGCAGTCTGTCGTATTTGACGAAGCTGAGAACCGTCTGCATGCGCAAAAGGGATTGATGGTCTGGCTTGACCGACACCGTAATCATAGCTGATTGAAAAGTAGGTAAAGAGGGAAAGTGTTACCGGGGGCTTGTAAAGCCCGGTAACAAAGAAGGGAAAGCGGTTATTAGTCGTTCATCGCGACAGAGATGATAAAACTGTCTCCATCTTCGATAACGGAGAAGAGATGCTTTTTGCAAAAAGTTTCGTTCATATCGTTAGCCATTTCGGTAGCTTCCATTAACGCATCATCTTTATTTTCAAATGTTTGAACCGCGGGGAAATCGCTTCTTTTAAAGCATCCGCACTCTTTTTCCATTTTTACAGTGTACATAGTTTGTTCCTTTTTTGCGCAATTATAAAAAAGAAGCTTTTGTTAACGGGTTTAAAAAAATATTATGTGTAAAAATAAAGCAATACCAAAGTAAAATAGCGGACTTAATTAGGAGGATAGGGTAGTTGGAACGTATTTTAGACGAAAATGATTTTATCGTGTCCAAAACGGACAAAGCGGGTAAAATCACTTACTGTAACCAGATATTTATGAAACTTGCAGAATATGCTGAAGATGAGTTGATCGGTCAACCGCACAATATCATTAGACACGAGAAGATGCCCCGTGCAGTCTTTAAGCTGCTGTGGGATCGTATTCAAAACAAAGAAGAGATCTTTGCCTTTGTTATCAACAAGACGAAGAATAATAACTATTACTGGGTTTATGCCAACGTCACAGCCTCTTTGGACAGTCGCGGGAATATTATCGGCTACTACTCAGTCAGACGTAAACCGAACAGGGATGCGATACCTGTGATCGAGTCGGTCTATGCTGAGATGTTGCGTATTGAGGCACGTGAAGGTATGGAAGGGTCGACGAAATATCTTATGGATCTTTTAAAAGAAAAAGGAGTCAGTTATGACGAACTTGTCATCTCTTTACAAGGATAAGCGCTCACTCCTACTTATTGCTTTACTGACAGCTGTTACAATCTACCTTCTGGTAAGCGGAGCTTTGATCGCGGGTATCATGGCACTGTTGGGACTTATCGGTGCGCATATGGTACCCAGTGAGATCGCCAAAGGAAACCCGCGTTTGAGACAGGAGATCCGAAGGGTGATCAAAGCTGCAGCCGAAGGGGATCTGGATCAGCGGATTACCCATATCAAAACGAATGACACGAATCAGGCAGATCTTGCCTGGGCCGTGAATAACCTGCTGGATCAGGTCGAGGCATTTTTACGCGATGTCTTAACGACAACACGCGTTTCGTCCAAAGGAAATCTTTTTAGAAAGACAAACCCTACCGGGCTGCACGGTCTTTTTAAAGTCGCTTCCAAAGAGCTTCAGTCAGGTCTTCATGAGATCGCGGAGAGTTATGAGCTAAAACGCCGCGGAGAGCTTGGCAAAGAGTTGGGACATATCAACGGGGGACTGGTCAAAGGGCTGACGATCATACAAAATGATCTCTCCTCCTCCGAAGGTCTTGCAAGTCAGATCTCCCAAAGAGCGAGTGAAACGGCAGATGAAGCGCATAAGAGCCTGGCTGCAGTCGATACGATGAGTACACAGCTTAACGAGTTGGCACAGTTGATTTCGCACTCTCACGAAGGTATTCACTCCCTGGCCAACAGAAGTCAGGAGATCTCCGAAGTGGTCGGATTGATTAAAGATATTGCCGACCAGACCAATCTTTTGGCACTAAATGCTGCTATCGAAGCGGCCCGTGCCGGCGAACACGGACGCGGATTCGCGGTTGTTGCCGACGAGGTCCGTAAACTGGCTGAACGTACGCAAAAAGCGACCAACGAGATAGATATCACGATTTCGGCACTGCAGCAGGAGAGTATGGAGATCCAGTCCAATTCGGATAAGATCGCAGAGATTGCAGACGGTTCGACGCAGACGCTTAACAATTTCGAAAGTGCCTTCAAGATACTTTCCGAAAGTGCAGAAAGCTCCCGGGATACGGCTGATATCGTTGCCAAAAGAATGTTCGTTTCACTGGTAAAAGTGGATCATATCATCTACAAATCCAATGCGTACTCTACGATCCTTGACAACACGATGCCTGAAAAACTTACGACTCATGAAGAGTGCCGTATGGGCTTGTGGTATGCGTCCAAAGGTAAAGAGATGTTTGGAAACGTTCCTGCATTCCAGGCTATTGAAGCTCCTCATAAAAGGGTGCACGATGCGGCTAACAGTAACTATGTGATGATTGAGAAAGAGGGTATCTATAAAGGTGACAACCCGGAACGTATCGCAGATAATTTCAGAGTTTTAGAAGAGTCCAGCAATGAACTTTTCGCCCTGCTGGATCAGTTGACGCAGCAGTAATCAGAGGATCTCATGCAGATTGTTTGCATGAGCCATCTTCTCATAAAGATCTTCCCACGCCTCTTTTCTGACCTGTTCCTTAATCAGCGTCAACTCTTTTTCAAAAAGTTCAATCGTCTCCAAAAGGTTCTGGCGGTTCTGTTTAAAAACATCCTGCCACATATGGGGTGAACTCTTAGCCAGACGGCTCATATCTTTAAATCCACCCGCAGCAAGGTTGAGAATACTTTTGGTATCTTCCTGGGCCAAAACCGTATTGGCCAGGGCGAAGCTGATAGCATGGGGAAGATGGGAGATATAGGCGACGTGTCTGTCATGTTCGGTAGCGCCCATTGTAATGATACGCATATTCATCTCATCAAACAGCTCCCGTGCGATCTGCTGTTGTCTGCTTCCGCTATCTTCCAAATCACACAGTACGATGACTTTATTGGTATAAAGGGAGGCAAAGGCGGCAGAGGGGCCGAACTTTTCGGTACCCGTCATAGGGTGGGCCGCAACGAAGTTTTTTCTCATAGATGCCGGTACGGCTTCTACGATCTTGGCTTTGGTACTTCCGAAATCGATCACGACGCTTTGGGGTGCAAGTTTGTCAAAGTTTTGCAATGTTGCAATAATCCCCTCAACGGGAACGGTCAAAACGATGATATCACACGCCTGGATCTCGTCGAAATTGCCAATCGCATCTACAAGTCCCAGTTCAAGGGCTTCCTGCTGGTGAAAATCGTTATGGTCCAGACCGATGACCTGTGTAACAAATGAGACGTTTTTGAGTGCCAGTCCCAGTGAACCGCCCATAAGTCCAAGACCGATAATACCTACTTTCATACCCTTATCCCTTGAATCTAGAATTTTGACATTGTATCAAGTAGCACTTTAATTAATGTTAATAGTACTACTGATAGAATACCCCTTTCGTTTACCATCATAAGCTATAATGGACACTATTTAAAGGCAAAAAAACGTAATGAAATATCTTCTCTTTTTCTCTCTGCTTTTTGGTCTTGCTCACACCAAGATGATCGAGGCTATTAAGTTTAAAGACCTGGTGCACCTATCACCTGAAGTCGCAACAACTATTTTAGGTGTCACTAAGGGAACGCTTCTGGATGAAGCTCAGCTTGACCGCGGAATTAAAAAACTCTTTGAACAGGGGTATTTTAAAGATATCTGGGTCGAAGAGGAGAATGGGGTATTGACCGTTCACTGTGTCGAAAAACCGATCATATCCAATATCAAAATCGACGGTTTTATCGAATCGGACGAAGAGAAACGCGAAGAGATCATGCAGCTGAAAAAAGGGCAGATCTATGATGAAAAGAGTCTGGAAAACAGTAAGCAGAGAATCTTGGCCTACCTGGAGCAGGAGGGGGCGATCGATTCGGTTGTCGAAGTAGAGGTCACCCGATTGAAAAACGGCAGCGTGGAGTTAGAGTTTTTTGTCAATGAAGGTAAGGAGATTACGATCAAATCTCTGATTCTTCACGGAGTCAATAAACTAGACGAAGAGCTTTTGACAGATACGATCGCCAATAACGAAGCACAAAGCTTCGGCTGGTGGTTCGGACGTCACAACGGGGAACTTAAACTTCCGGAACTTAAAATCGACCCCCTGCGTATGGCAGATATCTACCGTCAAAACGGTTACCTGGATGTAGATGTGAAGTCTCCGCTGTTGCGGGTTGACTTTAACACTTACGATGCGGAGTTAAGTTATAAAGTCACCGAAGGTGTCCAGTATAAAGTTAAGAAAGTC
>JBFEYF010000065.1:0-9086 GCA_041562295.1 Sulfurimonadaceae bacterium | reverse complement strand
GTTGAAGGGTTGATATGGAGATTTGAAGCCAGTTCTGCTCCCGTAGAAGCGAAGACAAAGTTACAAAACATTAAAAGATTGAAAAAGCGAGCTTTCACAAACACCTCATTACACTATTAATAAATCATTTTAAGATTAAACATAGTACAACAGAAATGTTGATAGAAAAGTTAATATAGGATATATTTCTTGATTTGTTGAAATTGCTTTTGATTGTTGTTGAAAATGTTGATTGGAAAGTTGGTGTCAAGAGGGAGACTTGAACTCCCGACCTCCGGCTTATGAGACCAGCGCTCTAACCAGCTGAGCTACCTTGACATCGTAGAGCAGAATTATATCACTTGTAGCTTAGGCGTAAATAAAAGTATGAGAAATTCATAGAAAATTCAAGTTTAAATTTTTTACTAAAAAAGCTTTAGTGCGATAGACTAAAGTTATTGACAATGAAGCCAAAGTTCTGTAAAATAACGCCCACACAATCATCTATCAAGGAGTTGTAAATTATGAAATTTATTCCATTAGGAAAACGTGTTCTAGTAGAACGCCAAGAAGAGTCAAATACTACAGCTTCAGGCATTATTATTCCGGATAATGCAAAAGAGAAGCCGTTTCACGGTTCTGTAGTAGCAGTAAGTGAAGAGGTAAAGAACGTAGCAGTCGGTGATACGGTCGTATTTGGAAAATATAACGGATCTGAGATCAGCATCGAAGGCAAAGAGTATCTGATTTTAGAGATTGACCATATTTTAGGTATTATGAAATAGATTTAACCTTTATAAAATTAAGAAGTCAAAGGATAGTAAATTATGGCAAAAGAGATTGTTTTTTCTGATAAAGCGCGTAATACATTAGCAGAAGGTGTACAAAAACTGACAGATGCAGTTAAGGTTACAATGGGACCACGCGGAAGAAACGTACTGATCCAAAAAAGTTACGGTGCACCGAACATCACTAAAGACGGTGTATCGGTAGCGCGTGAAGTTGAGCTTAAAGATCCGTTGGAAAACATGGGTGCACAGCTGGTAAAAGAGGTCGCATCCAATACAGCAGACGAAGCGGGTGACGGTACAACGACGGCTACGGTATTGGCTAATGCGATCTTCCAGGAAGGTCTTCGCAATATCACTGCGGGAGCTAACCCGGTAGAGGTCAAACGCGGTATGGATAAGGCTACGGAAAAAATTCTGGCCAAACTAAAAGAGTCATCAAAAGTGATCAATACCAAAGAGGAGATCGCTCAGGTTGCGACTATCTCTGCCAACTCTGACATCAAGATCGGTGATATGATCGCCGAAGCGATGGAAAAAGTGGGTAAAGACGGTGTTATTACGGTTGAAGAAGCCAAAGGTATCAATGATGAGCTGGATGTGGTCGAAGGTATGCAGTTTGACCGCGGCTACTTAAGCCCATATTTCATCACAAACCCGGATAAGATGGTCGTTGAGATGGATCACCCTTTTATCCTTTTATATGACCAGAAGATCTCATCACTAAAAGATCTGCTTCCGGTATTGGAACAGGTTCAAAAGACAAACCGTCCGCTTCTTATCATTGCCGAAGATGTGGAAGGTGAAGCACTTTCAACATTAGTTGTTAATAAACTTCGCGGTGTACTGAATATCGCTGCGGTTAAAGCACCGGGATTCGGTGACCGTAGAAAAGCGATGCTGACGGATATCGCAGTTCTTACTGGCGGACAGGTTATCTCTGAAGAGCTGGGTCGTACCCTAGAGTCTGCGACAGCAGAAGATCTTGGACAGGCGGCACGTATTGTTATCGATAAAGACAATACGACAGTTGTTGACGGTGCGGGAGATAAAGCTGCAGTGGATGCAAGAGTCCAGGAGATCAAGGTCCAGATGGACGCAACGACCAGTGAATATGATAAAGAGAAACTTCAAGAGCGTCTGGCCAAGTTAGCGGGCGGTGTTGCCGTTATCAAAGTCGGTGCCGCTACAGAGACTGAGATGAAAGAGAAAAAAGACCGTGTCGATGATGCGCTTTCTGCAACGAAAGCTGCGGTAGACGAAGGTATCGTTATCGGCGGCGGTGCTGCATTGATAACAGCCGCTAAAGGACTTGATTTTTCAGATCTTGATCATGATCAGAAAATCGGTGCTGAGATCATCCTTCGTGCTGTCAAAGCACCTCTGAAGCAGATCGCGACCAATGCGGGATTTGATGCAGGTGTTGTTGTCAACGGTGTAGAAAATGCCGATGCCAATGTCGGGTTTAATGCTGCGACAGGCGAGTATGTGGATATGTTCAAAGAGGGGATCATCGATCCGCTTAAAGTAGAACGTGTCGCATTGACCAACGCTACCTCGGTATCGAGTCTGCTGTTAACTACAGAAGCGACAATTTACGAGCTTCCTGATGAAAGCGGTGCAGCTGACATGGGTGCAGCTGCGGGTATGCCGCCTTCAATGGGCGGTATGATGTAAGAACGCGTCCGCGTTCTTGCGTCACAGACTCCTCAACTCTCTCTTTTTGATACTGAAATCTCTCCAAAAACACTTTATAGATTATTAAGAGCTCATAGCAAACCTTTATTTTCAACTCTACGCTTACTCTGCTGTGATAGTATAAGAGATATTACTGCCTTAAGGGATCGATGATGTCAAAAGAAAAAAATGCCGTATGGGGAAGTCTGATCGCTGACAGTTATACTTTAGGTGCCCATTGGATCTATGATGAAAAAGAATTAAAAAACCTATCGATCGACTGGGAAACGCTGAATGCCCCTTGTGCGATGTGGCATAAAGGTAAAAAAGCGGGTGCATTGACCCACTACGGTGACCATACCCTATGGCTCTTGGAATATATAGTTCAAAACCGAGAGTTTGATATCGAAGGGTATGCGCTTTATTGGCAGAAGATGATGCAGGACTATAAAGGGTATATAGACGGTTCAAGCCGGGAGACATTGGCCGCTTTAGAATCGGGCAAGTCACCTTTGCAAGGGAGTCGTTCACACGATTTATCGATATGCGGAAGAATAGCTCCGCTGCTATTGGTCTGTCGCGGCTTGGATGAGTATCGGCAAAAAGTAGCTGAACTGGTCCGTATGACCCATAACGACCCGTTAGTCTTGGAAGCCGCGGATTTTTTCGCATCACTGCTTTTTCGTGTCGTCGGAGGAGCATCGATCCAAGAAAGTATGATAGCGCTCTCTGAAAACTACTCCGATACTATTAAAGAGTGGATCATAACGGGTAAAGACTCTTCTGAGAGGGAAAGTTTTCAGGCTATAAGAGATTTTGGTCCGGCTTGCGGGGTAGAGGGCGGTTTTGCAGCGACTATACATCTTTTATCCAAATATAGTGATTACAAAAAAATGATGCAGGCCAATGCCCAAGCCGGGGGTGACAGTGCCGCGCGAGGCATGGCCGCAGGGATGATACTGGGAGCGACGTTGGAAACCTTTCCCTGGATGGAACAGGTACAGTGCAGATTTCAGGTAGCTGATCTTTTGTCAAAGATATAGCATTGTGGCACCTCTTTTGCTTAGTGTAAAGTATCAATGATACAATTACATCAAAATTATTGATACATATGCGGTTAGAGTTAAAAAACTGCAAAAATGATAGTTCAAAAGGCAAAGAATGGGTACAGTAATTACCGTAACATCAGGTAAAGGGGGCGTCGGAAAATCGACCTCTTTGGCAAATATCGCCGTAGCATTGGCAGACTTGGGAAAGAAGGTCGTTGCCGTAGATTTTGATATCGGTTTAAGAAACCTTGATATGATTTTGGGGTTGGAAAACCGGATCGTTTATGATGTTATCGATGTAATGGAGGGCAAATGTAACCTTAATCAGGCCATCATCAATGATAAACACAGTAAAAACCTTTACTTTTTGCCGGCATCACAAAACAAAGATAAGACCGTCTTGGATAAAGCCAAGGTCAATAACCTGATCGAAACGCTTAAAGAGGATTTCGAGATCATTCTTTTAGACTCGCCTGCCGGTATCGAAGGTGGGTTTGAACATGCGATCGCTTTTGCCGACAGAGCCTTGGTGATCTCCACACCTGATGTCTCATCTGTGCGGGATGCGGACCGTGTTATCGGAATTATCGATGCTAAGAGCTTAAAAGCCCAGCAGGGCGATGAGGTCCAAAAAGAGATCATCATCAACCGGGTAAAGCCCGAACTGGTAGAACGCGGTGATATGCTCAGTTCCGAAGATGTCTTAAAGATCCTTGCGCTGCCGCTGATCGGTATCGTACCCGAAGATGAGAAAGTGATCAGTTCGACCAATACGGGTGAACCGGTAGTGCGTGACACCAAGGCCGAGTCCGGGGAAGCGTACCGAAGAATCGCCCGCAGGATCTTGGGTGAAGAGGTCGAGTTTATGAATATCAAAGTGAAGAAAGGGATTCTTAAAAGGTTGTTCAGATGAGTCTGGCAAAAAAGCTTTTCGGAAACAAGCCCAAAAGTGCTTCGACAGCCAAAGACCGCCTCAGCATTATGCTGGCGCATGAGCGTGCGCAAAACAGTTTCCCTTTTTTGGATGATATGCGTAACGACATTATCGAAGTGATCAAAAAATATACGGATGTCGAAAGCGTATCGATTAAAGCCGACAAAAATCAGAATATCGATATTTTGGAAGTCGAGATCACGTTAGGAAAATAGGAAACGATGAAAAAACAGAGACACCACAAAAAGAGAAAAAGCCGCAATTTTTTAGGATTGAATAAAGCGGTGACTATCTTGATACTATCAATCACGCTTGTGACGTTTATTTTGGGTGTCATTATCGTAGCCTATAATTTCGGCTTTGAAGAGGGGACAGAAGAAAATGCCCACATCGTTTACAAAACCAAAGAGGAGAACCGTCTTTTACGACAGCGTCTAAAAGATACATTGACCCAGGAGGGGAGTAAACGGCGGGAGTACAGACACTATAGTAAAAAAGAGACGCATCCGATTTATAAAGTCAAAGAGAAGCAGGAAAAGAGGATAGTTCAAAAACAGACGCACAAAGAGGTTCGCCAAACGGCCGTGAAAAAGCCGAAACTGGCACTGATCTTGGATGACGTCTCGTTCCCCTCGGAGGTACGTGCGGTCAAAGCATTGGGTCTTAAGATCAATTTCTCATTTTTCCCTGTGACATCGGCACACCCTCAAACGGCCCAGCTGGCTGCGCATGAACCGTTTTATATGGTGCACCTTCCTTTGGAAGCGATGAGCTTTAATGCAGAAGAACCCTATACCCTGCGTATCACAGACTCAAAAGAGAAGATACTGAACCGATTACAATCGATTAAAAGAGATTTCCCGCGTCTTAGATATATGAACAACCATACCGGATCAAAATTTACATCAGATAAAGAGGCCGTTTCCAAACTCATCGACGTAGCCAGAACGCTCAATGTCGATATCGTAGACTCGCGTACGACGGCCCAGACAAAACTGCCTGAAGTCTATGCACAAAAGAACCGCAAACTGTTTGCACGGGATGTCTTTTTGGACCATGAGTCGGATGTCAGTTATATCTGCGGACAGATAAAAGAGGCGGTTTCGGTCGCCAAAGAGAAGGGATCGGCCATCGCGATCGGCCATCCTCGGCGTCACACTATCAAGGCGCTGCACCGCTGTAAAGAGTACCTTTCCGCGGTCGAACTGGTCTATATCAACGAGTTGTAGCGGCTATGATAGAGCGCTTTGAATCGATCCCCCAGTCGCTTCAAAACCTCCAGCAACCGGTTAAAGAGCTCTTTTATGAAGGCAACCCCAAACTTTTAGAACCTTTTTGCGTCAGTATTGTCGGAAGCAGAAAAGCATCCAACTATGCCAAAAACATGACCTATGCCTTGGCTGCGGCCCTTAAAGAAGAGGGGATTACCGTCATAAGCGGTGCGGCGATGGGAATAGATGCTATGGCCCACAAAGGGGCGATGCCCAATACGGTTGCCGTTATGGGCAATTCGCTCGATATTCAAACCCCCTCCCTAAACAAAAACCTGATACAGGATATCGCGCTGAAGGGATTGACCCTGAGTGAATACCCCGTCACGACACATCCGACACGCTACTCTTTTGTCGAGAGAAACCGTATCGTCGTGGCGCTTAGTGATGTGGTTGTATTGGCACAGGCAGATCTGAAAAGCGGTACCATGCACTCGGCACGCTTTGCGTTGGAAAGCGGCAAAAGACTCTTTGCACTGGTTCATAATATCGGAGAGAGCCTGGGAACGCAAAAACTGCTAGAAGAGGGGAAGGCGGAACCGATTTTTTCTATTGAAGATTTTATCTCCAAGCTCTCATTGTCTTCAAAAGAGTCTGTAGCGAAAGATGAAGATGAACTGATCGCTTTTTGTCGTCAACAGCCGACCTATGAAGAGGCGGTTGCCCGTTTTGGCTCCAGACTTTTTGAGTATGAACTTATGGGAGAGGTTGCTGTTTTAAATGGTCGTGTTGTTCTATCGTCTTCATATACGCAGAGATCGTAATCTCCTGCAGCTGGTCCGCAGAGATTTTAAGATCTTCGCAAAGGGTCGTGATACTCTCGTCGGCCTCGACCTCCATTGCGATGACCAGTTCCAATGTTTTGCCGAAAAAACCTTCTCTGTTTAAAAGGGCCGCGGAGATCTCGCGGTCGACATTGAGTTGTCTGGTCACCTCTTCAAGAGGGATTTGGAAGATATTGTCTACCAAAGATAACAATCCCACAAAAGAGGCTTGGGAGATAAAGTTCTTATCATTGCTTTTGGTTTGGGCCAGTTTGCCCATCATAAGCGAACGGGTCAGGGCCAGTTCGAAAAGCGGTGCATGCTCATAATCGCTGTCCTCTCCCGAGAAACTGATCAACAACAGCCAGTTTCTCAGCGGGGTCTTGCCTAAAAGCACCAAAGCATGCTGGATAGACTTGATCGTAGATCGCAGTGCAATAGCGGCAGAGTTAAGGTAGCGGATAAGCTGCAGGGAGATCTCCGGTTCCATCTCAAACTCGGAGACAATACTTTGTGTCGGCATGTCCCGATCCAGCAGGGTGATCAATCTTACAATCGTAGAAGACCGGGTGTCAAGCGTCGCCTGCTCTTTGATCTCGGGCTTGGCAAAAAAGTAACCCTGAAAATAGCGGCAGCCCAGAGCCTTATAGGTCTCAAAGTCATCTTTGGTCTCCACCTTCTCAGCGAGCAGCTCAAAGCCGTAACGGGCCGTTACCGGGCGGATACGTTCAAAGGCATCAGGTTTAATCAGCACGATATCGAGTTTAACGATATCGACCAGCTCAAAAAGAGGTTCAAAATTTTCAAAGAACGCCTCATCGAAAGTAGCATCATCCAGGGCAAAGCGGTAGCCCATGGATTTAAGATAGGTCAGGCGCTCCAACAGCTCTTTGGTTACCGTGACATGTTCCAAAATCTCAATGATAAAGTGTTTTGCCGGGATGTTAAGGATCGAGTCGCTGAGGATAAAAGAGGCATCGGCATTGAGAAAGACGAACTTGTCACCGACCAGGTTGCTGATACCGAACTGGTTGAGGGCGTTGACAACAACACGGGCTGTTGCCAACTGATTGTCGATAATAAAGGATTCTGCACTTTGAGCGTCACTTTGGAACATATCCCTAAAAAGCAGTTCATAGGCGTAAATATGCTCTTTTCTGTCTAAAATAGGTTGTCGCGCAATCCGTATAATATCTGCCATCACCATACTCCGCATGCATCACTGGGAATAGACTATCATAGTAACTATTGTACTATGTTAACTTCTATGATATCTTAAAGGTCAGGAAACGGAAATAATTTAAAGAATCAGCATAGCATCACCGTAGGAGAAGAATCGGTAATGGTGTTTTTTCGCCTCTTCATAAAGTTCTAAAGTCTTTTCCAACCCGATAAATGAGGCTACCAGCATGATCAGTGTCGACTTGGGCAGGTGGAAGTTTGTTAAGAGCTGGTTGACTCTTTGAGGCGGATTGTCCGGATGTAAAAAGAGGTTGGCCTCGCCCTCTCTCTTTTGGGTGCGGATATAATATTCGATCGTCCTGGTTACCGTGGTACCTACTGCTAAAATCTTCTGATCCGAGTGGATGATATCGAGTGCGTCCTGTGAAAGGGTGTAGTACTCGCTGTGCATCGGATGCTCTCGGATATCTTCGGCTTCGACCGGTTTAAAGGTACCGGCACCCACATGCAGCGTAATATAGGCATGCTTGTGATGCTCGCAGACACTCTTAAAGAGTTCCGGGGTAAAGTGCAGCGATGCGGTCGGTGCTGCTACGGCACCGGCATCTTTGGCAAAGACTGTCTGGTAATGTTTCTCATCATCTTCGGTATCCTCCCTTTGCATATAGGGAGGAAGGGGGAGGTGGCCGATCTTCTCAATGACGTTTTGCAGCGCATCAAAATCGAGAGGCGCTTCATTTTGGTAAAAGCGCACATCCCGCGTTCCGTCTTCATGCAGAACCTGAACTTCGGCAGTCAGTCCCAGGTCAAAAGTAAGGAGCGTTCCCTCTTTGACCCGTCCGCGTATATAGACAGAAAAAAGGTCATCCGGAAGCGGACGGTTGATCAAAAGCTCGATTTTGCCGCCACTTTGCTTGGTGCCGAAAAGGCGTGCTTTGATCACTTTGGTGTTATTAAAAAGTATCGCTGTTTCAGGATCCAGAAACTGTTCGATATCACTAAAAACGGCATGGGTGATTTTTTGGCTTTTTCGGTCATAGACAAGAAGTTTGGCACTATCCTTGGGATCGGCCGGGTATGTGGCTATGAAACTTTGATCGAGCTCAAAGTCATAGCTTTGGGTTAAGAAGGGATCTTTGTCGGCCACTTAGCGGGCACTTTCTGATTCAGCCTCGTTCTGGGCTTCATCATCTTCGTCTGCATCCTCTTCTTTATAAGGGTTGACGGCTTTGGCAATGAGAATCGAAAACCCGTAAAGGATTACAAGCGGACCGGCCATAAGAAGCTGCGTCATGACATCCGGCGGTGTCAAGAGTGCCGCGACGATAAAGATAATAACGATCGCATATTTGAAAAATTCGGTCAATGAACGGTCGGTGACCAGCCCCATAATCGCCAGAAAAAGGGTAAAGATAGGAAGCTCAAAGGCGAGGCCGAAACCG
>JBFEYF010000064.1:0-9328 GCA_041562295.1 Sulfurimonadaceae bacterium | reverse complement strand
TGATAATTGAAGACATCCTGAATCTGGCTCTCAAAAAGAATATGCTCCTCTTCTTGTTCCAAAGCCATCACCGTATCATGTAAAGCATCCACCAGTTTGACCAATTTTACGGGTTTGGGGATATACCGGAAGACCCCCATATTGATCGCTCTCATCAGATTTTCGGAATCATTATGCGCCGAAACGACCAGTATCTTGATAAAGGGGTCGATCAGCTTCATATGTTCGAGCATCGAATAGCCGTCCATATTGGGCATCACCAGGTCCGTGACGACGATCTTATGTTTTGTCTGCTTAAAATGTTCCAGGCCGTCCGCCCCGTCTTCCGCCAGTTCATAGTTGGGGAAGACCCGGGAAAGGAGTTCTGCCATACTGTTACGAAGACCTTCATTATCTTCGACATACAGCAGTGAATACTTTTCACCCCGTTTTCTTATATCCTCGAGCTTCTCTTTCATGAGTATCACCATGTGTTAAATTATATTAACGTCTATGGTTATCATACAGCTATAAGATTAAACTATAATAAAAACGCTTACTTATGTAAAAACGCATCACTCTTTTCTAATCCTTAAGAGTCTGTCTCAGTAGATGCAACCCCATATCCAAGGCATCGATAACGCCCTGGCGGTATTCGTTGTCCTCCCGCTGCATCAGCTCTTTTTTCTTATCTTCCAATGTCCTGTACAGATCTGTAGCGATACGTTTTTCCTGCTGCAGGTAGTAATACAAAAGTTCCTGTATCCAGTTGAGGATGGAGAGGTGTCCCTTGCGGTAGTTTGTCGAAATATTGAGTGTGTTGTTATACTTATAACGGGTAATGTGAACACTGCACTGCTGGCTTAGATGTTCCAACAGCTCTTTAGAGCCCTTTTTCATGATCTTCTCCTTGGTCATCCGCATCTTACTGGATCCCGTCATGAAAAGCCTCTTTTTTTGCATCTTGCCATGTTTGTCAGATAATTAAAACGGTTACTATGCTACTATACAAAACGCCTAAAAAAGCGGAGACTCCTCCTTAGTGGCATGAGAAGAAAGGGATCTATGTGATGCAGCTATTTTTCAACAAACCGTTGCTCTCTGATACCCAGCTGAACGAAGATAACGTCATCGAACAGATCCGGGAGAGGCTTGCGGATATTTTCTTAGTTCTGATCTCCATTGCGGCGACCTTCGCTGTCTTTGCCTCTCTTTTACGGGCCCTCGACACGGGGTGGCTGATGATCTATACACTTCACACAGCCATTTTACTCTTCTTATGGCTGAGTGTCCTGTTGCATCATAAGATCCCCTCTTTTTATAAACGCTTGATACTGGTAACCCTTCCCTCTTTGGCAGCCGTAGCGGGTCTGTTGAAGTTCGGTCTGCTCTCCCAGGGGGCACTGCTCTTTTCTTTGGGAGCACTGATGTCCGTTGTACTCTTTTCGCTGCGTAACGCCGTCATCATCACGGTCGCCGCACTTGCGATCTACCTCGTTATCGCGCTTTTGTTTATTCTGAATATCCATACGGTCTCTATAGATATCCAAAATTACATGGGGAGTACCACCAGTTGGATCAACCAGTTTGTCAGCCTTATCTTTTTAATGCTCTTTATGCTCATCAGTATCGGCTGGATCTTTTACTCTCTGTTTCAGATGCTTCAAACACTCAAAGATAAAAATATTGAACTTGAACTATCCAAAAAAGAGAGCGAAGAGGCGGCCTCGATCAAAGCGGATTTTTTAGCCAACATGAGTCACGAAATACGTACACCGATGAATGCGATTTTAGGATTTGTCGAACAGCTGGCCAAGACAGAACCCGACCCCCAACGCCAAAAGCAGTTTCAGGTAATCAAAAACTCCGGACACTCTCTGCTGACCATTATCAATGATATTCTTGATCTTTCCAAGATCGAAAGCGGAAAACTCTCTTTGGATCCTCAAATCTGTAATTTTAAAGAGGCATTAGTAAATACCGTAAACCTTTTTGAAGATAGCGCAAAACAGAAAAAGATTACGATCCGTTCGGATATCGTACCGGCTTTCCCCCATTATCTGATGCTTGACCTGACCCGGGTCAACCAGATCATTTTCAATCTTTTAAGCAACGCCATCAAGTTCACACCCGATAAGGGTCATATCACCGTTGCTGCCGACTTTGATCCCGAATGCTCGATGCTGCATCTTTCCGTGACCGATTCCGGTATCGGTATTGCACCCAAAAACCGCCAGAAAATCTTCCAGGCCTTTGAACAAGAAGACAACTCGACGACCCGGCGTTACGGGGGGACTGGACTGGGACTTTCGATCAGTGCCAAACTGGTCCACCTTATGAAAGGTTCTATCAATGTCGAGAGCGAAGAAGGCAAAGGGAGCCACTTTTACTTTTCGATTCCCGCAACCCTCAGTGAGACAGGACCGGTACAGGAGTCAACAATCCAAGAGTTGGGACCGATCGTCTTGCTGCAGGCCAAAGTCCTGATCGTCGAAGACAACAAAACCAACCAGATGCTTTTGGGCATCATCCTCGACCAGTTGGGTATCGCGTTTGATATCGCGGCTGACGGTCTGGAGGCCCTGAGTATGTATCAAGAAAAAAAGTATGATCTTATTTTTATGGATGAGAATATGCCCAATATGAACGGTATCGAAGCAACGACGGCGATACGGGGTTTTGAATCCCAAACGGGGCATCATACACCTATTATCGCCGTTACAGCCAACGCTTTGGCTGAAGACAGAGAACGCTTTATCAATGCCGGGATGGATGATTATATCTCAAAGCCCTATCAGGAAGAGGATATCAAAAAAGCTTTGAGAAGCTATCTTCTTTAGTGTGTTTGGTAGATCGGTGTCTCACCGGCATCTACTTTGAGTGTCTGCAGTTTCTGGCTGGCAAGCTGATGCAGAATCTGCGTCTGCGTCATCATATCTTTAGCCTCTTTGGTCAGATCATCTTCTTGGAGTCCATACGCCTGCATCGCCTTGGCGATATAGCTTTCAAAGTAGTTAAAATACATGATTACTTTTTCCATCGAGGCGATATCATGGACCCCTTCGATGACATCCGAGATCCTGACATCCCTGGATCCTAAAAAAGCGGATCGAAACCCCAATTCAACACACATCAACTCAGTCTCAAACATTGGTGCGCCCATCACAGTATCCTTTTTCTGTAGAAGCTTTTATACGAAACCGTAAAAGCAGTACTGACGCTGAGTTCTCTTCTATAGAAAGCCCGCGCACCCCGGGTGCTATCTCTTTAAAGAGATAAAATCTGGATACTATTTTAGCGTTTATGACGCGTTACGTCAAAAAAGGTGTCATCATGGATGTTTTTGAATGCGGCATTGAGTGATACAAAAAGGTCCGGAAACTCCTCTTCCATCTTGTAAAGCATCGATTTCATCTTCGCTCTGGCATGAGGCATCTTCGCATCAAAGCGCAGTCCCGGGCACATCTCATCCCCGATCACCTGCAGTTCATTATCATGGGCCCAGGCGATCAGCTGACGCTCCCGTATCTGTATCAGCGGGCGGATCACCGTCAGGCCGCGATCCGCTTTGTAAACAGGTGCCAGTGAGCGCATCGCGCCGTTATAAAAGAGGTTCATAAAATAGCTTTCGGCCGCATCATCGAAGTGGTGCCCCAACGCCAGCTTGTTAAACCCGTTCTCCAATGCATAGGTATAAAGGGCCCCTCTTCGCATGCGTGAAAAGTAGCTGCAGGCCGAAGAGTTTTCGCGCATCGTCTCATGCGAAAGATCATAGATATTGGTCTCAAATACCGTGTGCTTAATGCCGTACTCTTTACAGTGCTCTACCAAGTGAGAGAGGTCCTCACCCATCCCGTAGGAGATCGTTACCGCTTCAAACTCAAAATCAAAAGGCGTTCGGCGCTGCTGCTCTTTGAGGATATGGACTAACGACAGGGAGTCTTTACCGCCGCTGAGTCCCACAAGGACCCTGTCCCCCTCCTGGACCAGCCCGAACTCGTAGTTGCTCTTGCCTACCTGTTTGAGGATCTTTTTGCTTATCGAGACGCGTTTGGGTTTGTTACCACTCAAATGTTTTCCACCATCGCCATCACAAAATCTGCTGAATTTTGGGCCGAACTTTCAAGAAATTCGTCAAAACTGAAACTGGCATCCATATCCGCTGCATCGGAGATCGCTCTGAGGATAAAGAAAGGGACATTAAGCGCATGACATACCACGGCAACCGAACCCCCTTCCATCTCTAACGCATCCGCTTCGAAGGTTTCACCGATCCACTCGTTCTTCGCTTTATCATGAATGAACTGATCCCCTGTCGCGATCACCCCTTCCAAAAGCTTTTTGTCCTGGGCTTGAGCCACTTTATGGGCAATGGCGTTAAGCTCGCTGTCGCTCTCGACATAGACCGAACCTTCAGGTACAAAACCGTGAGGGTGACCGAATGCCGTGATATCAAGGTCATGCTGGCACAGCTTGCTCGCTACGATCAGGTCGCCGATATGCAGCTCTTTATTGATCGCACCCGCAACCCCGGAAAAAAGAAGCTTCTCACACCCGTACTTTTCGATCAGGGTCGTTGCTGTCAACGTAGAAAAGACTTTACCGATCTTGCTGTAGGCGATCACCAGGTCATGCCCGGCATAGGTGGCTTTATAGTAGGTATTACCGGCATACGTCTCGCTGCTGTACTCGCCTACACGTTCTAATAGCGGCGCAATCTCTTCGGGCATAGCGCCCATAATAGCAATCGTCATCTGTTGTCCTTATCCATGTTTCATAATCATCTTTTTGGCTTCAAAAAGCCCTGCCTGGGTATCCACTGTCCGGATATCCTCTTTAAAAAGTTCACAGCTGCTGATCTTTCGGGCATCCGGCGTGATGACACAGCTGCCGCCCCAAAAGCCCAACCCGTCTTCAAATCCGGTACGGTTGACAAAGACGACGGTCGTACCGCTTAGGAGTGCCGTACTTTTTAAGAGTGCTTCCCATTGGGACTGGATCAGAAGTTCATCTTCCAAAAAGTCACGCGCGGGGGAGTTGGCTATGACAAAGAGATACTTCGGTTTAGCCTGGGCCACTTTGGCAACGATCTGGGCACGCCACAGATCTTCACATACCAAAACCATCGCTTCACCGAACTCTGTATCAAAGGCCTCGACCGATTCACCTTTAAAAAAGTAACGGGCCTCTTCAAACATGCCGTAGTTAGGAAGATGGTTTTTACGGTGGGTGTGAAATACCCACCCTTTACTCAAATAAAGCGCGGCATTATAGATCGCCTTATCCTCTTTGAGTGCCATACCTACGATAATATCCACATCCTTGGAGGCTTCTATGAGTGCATGGATATCCGCTTCGGTATACGCATCTTCATAGACCTTATCCTGCAACAGATAGCCGTGCAGTGAAAGCTCAGGGAATATGATCAGATCACTGCTGTTTTTATGTTCGTTGATAATATCCAGGTGGGCCTGGATATTGGAAGTGGAAAGTTTCGGAGAGAATTGGGCGAGTGTAACTCTCATGTGACTGCTTAGGAAAGCTCAGCCAGAACTTTCTCTAAGCTCTCCATGTCAGATACGTTGTACGTCGTCAAATCTTTGGCGATACGTTTGTTAAGCCCTGCAAGGACCTTACCGTTACCAAACTCGATAGCGACATCGACATCGCCTGCGATCGCTTCGATCGACTGCTTATATTTAACCGGCTTACACAGCTGATCTGTCAGCAGCTGCAGTGCATCCGCTTTCGTGCTGTAAGGCTGTGTCGTAACGTTGGAGACGACCGGTGCAATGAAGCTGTCTTTTAGCATCGATTCCATCGTCTCTTTGAGTGCTGCCTGGGCCGGTGCCAGAAGATCACAGTGGCTTGCTACGGACATATTGAGAAGCAGTGCACGTTTAGCCCCCGCCTCTTTAAATGTAGACTCCATGGAAGCCAGGTCATCTTTAAGTCCCGCAACAACCAGCTGACCGTCCTGGTTATAGTTGGCAGGCCACACTTTTTTACCCTCTGCCTGCGCATCCGCACAGATCTTCTCTACCGCGTCATCACCCAGGCCTACGATAGCCATCATACCGGCGTTGATCTCGCTGCACGCTTCTTGCATCAGGTTCCCGCGCTTGTTGACAAGCTTCACGGCATCCGCATAATCAATGGCACCCGCAGCCGAAAGGGCAGAGAACTCACCCAAAGAGTGTCCCAAAAGCAGTGTCGGCTGGATATCCGATTTTTCACTAAACAATTTGTGTGCAATCAAACTCACCAAAAGAATCGCAGGCTGCGTAAAAGCTGTCTCATTGATCTGCTCGTTCTCTTCAAAAAGTAGCTTGGTAAAATCTACATCGATAGCGGCTCCCGCTTTTTCAAACATCTCTTTAGCGATATCGCTGTTCTCATAAAAGCTTTTTCCCATACCGATGGTCTGGCTTCCCTGACCCGGGAAAATAAAGGCCACTTTTTTACTCATACTTATACTCCTTACTGTATTGTGTAATTTTTTTGCGCAGTGTATTGCGGTTGATACCCAGAACTTCCGACAGCTTCAGCTGGCTTTTGTACTTTTCCAAACCCACTTTGATGATCGGAAGATCAAAGAGGTGCAGACTCTCCCTATAGGCATTTTCAGCCGGCATATGTTCTCGCAGGAAACTTTCAAAAAGCTGCATAAGTTCCTGTTCCGATATCGACTGAAAAAGTGCCTGCGTCATAATAGAACGCTTCAAGGAGTGGGCATTTTGCGAAATATCCAATGAGATTTTATCGCAAAATCCGGATTCCTGTATCCCCACGATATCACTAAACTCTTCCAAAAACTTCTGGCACAGCGGCCGTATATCTTCCGGACGAGCTTCTAAAGGCGGTATATCGATCGTAATCGAGAAAAACTTCTCCGTCAGTGACGTAGGCAGATCCACGCTCGTTGTCGCTACAATACGGCAGCCTGAACCCTCAATCGTCTCTTTAAGCTGGTCAGCATTGGAGATCTTCTCAAAATGGGTGATAATAACTTCTTTAGACTCTTTGACAGCTTCTAAAAGTGCAAAAAAGTTATCAGCACTGACTAACGGTGCCTGGGGGAAAATATAGCGAGCAAGGCTCTTTTTACCGGTTCCTGACTCACCTGAGATCAACGCATTAAGACGCAACCCTTTTAAAAGGGTCGCAGACTTTAATGCTTCGACACTGCTTGGTGCGTAAGCTAAAAATGCATTATTAGTGGCAACCACAGCTGCTGCCACCGCCACCACAACATCCGCTGTCTGCTTGAGCAGCATGCTCAGCAGGGATACCGCTTAACGCTTCATCCTGGCTAGCATCACGTACAGCCATGACGTTTACGGTAAACATAAGGTCTTTACCTGCTAGAGGGTGGTTATAGTCGATCGTACATGTCTCATCGTCAAAAGCTTTAACCATAACCTGTACTGTCTGACCATCTTCACCCTGACCGTAAAGTGTCATACCTTCAGCCAGTTCGATACCAGCGAACTGCTCACGAGGAAGTTCCTGAGTCGCTTCAGGGTTATACTCGCCGTAAGCCTCTGCAGCTTTAACCATAACGTCAGCTTTGTCTCCCGCTGACATATCTTTTAGCTGGGTCTCAAGACCCGGGATGATCTGGTTGCGGCCCATCATAAAGATTAGAGGCTCACCGCCTACATTACTATCAATTTTATCGTTTGTCGCGACATCTTTTACTTCATACTCAATGGAAACAATCTGATTTTCTACAATCGCCATATCAAGATCCTTCATAATTTTTTGAGATTTTAGCATAATTATCTTGTTTTCGACTTATATAGCCAAGCTAACAGCTTGGTAGATCTGCGGCTTATGCTATACTGTTTTATTCGTTAGTCTTATATAAAGGACGCTCTATGAAAGACCTTCTTTTGACTATAGCCCGGGAGTCCATACGGGAGGAGATCATTGGCCGCAAACTGATCAAAAAGAGTGAACTTCTCAACAGTTATCCGGCTCTTCATGAGGCACGGGCCACCTTTGTCACCTTGACGATCGAGGGAGAACTCAGAGGCTGCATCGGTTCCTTGGTACCCCATAGAACACTTTTGGAAGATCTGATCAGCAATGCCAAGTCGGCCGCCTTTAAAGATCCCCGTTTCCTACCGCTTTCCAAAGAGGAGTTCTCGCATATTGAAATCGAGATCTCTCTTTTAAGCCTGCCCCAAAAAGTCCCTTACGAAAGTGTCGATGAACTCCGATCGAAGATCCGTCCCAAACAAGACGGTGTCATCCTAAATCTTGAGGGCAGACAATCCACCTTTTTACCCCAGGTCTGGGATCAGCTTGAAGCGTTTGATCTCTTCTTTGCACACTTATGTCAAAAAGCGGGCCTCTCCAGCGACTGTCTGGAACAGCACCCCCTGATCCAGACCTATCAGGTCGAAAAGATCTCCTGATGGACTACTATACGGTTAAAGGGGATCGGCTGGTCTGTCTGCTGTGCGGACACTACTGTAAACTCAAAGAGGGGCAAACCGGGATCTGCGGCGTCAATAAAAACACCGGCGACAAAATAGAGAACCTGGTCTTCGGTTTTCCGGCCGCACTCAATATCGATCCGATCGAAAAAAAGCCGCTTTACCATGTTTTACCCGGGAGCAAAGCTTTTTCGCTGGGAACGGTGGGGTGTAATTTCCACTGCTCTTTTTGCCAAAACTGGGGGATCTCCCAAGAAAAGCATATCAACAAATCCCGCTATCTTCCCCCCGAAGAGATCGTCGATCTGGCGATAGAACATCAATGCGATTCGATCGCCTACACCTATAACGAACCGACGATCTTCTACCCCTATGCCAAAGAGATAGCCCTCATTGCAAAAGCGAAGGGACTCAAAAACCTCTATGTCACCAACGGCTTTGAGTCCACCGAAGTCATCGATGACATGAAAGGTCTTATCGATGCCGCCAATGTGGACCTTAAAAGCTTTGATGCCAAACAGTACAAAAAACTGGGCGGCCGACTGGAGACGATACTTGAGAACCTCAAACAGTTCAAGCGTAACGGTATCTGGATCGAGATCACCACACTGATCGTCCCTACCCAAAATGACACTGATGCAGAACTGGAAGAGATCGCTTCGTTTATTGCCAAAGAACTTGACCCTTTCACCCCCTGGCACATCTCCGCCTTTCATCCCGATTATAAAGAGCTCTCACTGCCGCCCACTTCAATCAGTACCCTGCAAAGAGCCTATGATATCGGTAAAAAAGCGGGGCTACACTATGTCTATATGGGGAATGTGGGGCTTGAAAACCCGACATACTGTTCACAGTGTGAAACACTCCTCATCGAACGTTCATACTTTAATGTCACTATCAACAAT
>JBFEYF010000063.1:0-9411 GCA_041562295.1 Sulfurimonadaceae bacterium | reverse complement strand
TCAACAAAGAGTTGATCCACATCGACAGCAAGATCGAAAGCCTGCGTATGAAAAGCTATAAGGAACAGCTCAAGCATTACAAAGAAGAAGAGAAGATCCATCAGCGTCTTTACGATAACAGCAAAAATATCCGAGGCAAAAGCAAGACGGAAAAAGATACGCTACTGCTTGCACTTTTAGCCCAGCAGACCAAGGTGTCCGAACTGGAGCTGAAAATCGCAGAGCTTCAAGATACCCTGGATAAAAAGCGCATCTTTATCAGGGGACTCTATCTCAAAGAGCTTTATGTCAATTTGCATGATTATGTCAGTGTAGGGACCAAAGTAGCACAGGTCTATGATATTTCCAAAGGGAAGATGACACTCTATATCCATAAGGACGATATCAAAGAGATCAAAGAGAAGAAGATCTATATCGACGGGGTAGAAAGCAGTGCTGTTATCAGCAAGCTGGATATGACACTGGATGAGACCTATGTATCCTCTTATAAAGCGGAACTGGTAACTCATGATATAAGTTTCGGAAAACTGGTGACGATCGAGTTTCGCTAATCCGGCAGGATCTCTTGGTGACGGAGTCTGATGGTAAAGCAGGCACCGCCTTCTTTATTGGCCACATCCAATGAACCCTTACAATGCTCCTCGATGATGATTTTAGACATATACAGACCGATACCGGTACCGTTCAAACTCGATTTTGTCGTAAAGTAGGGGTCGAAGATGTTCTCGATAATGGTCTCATCGATGCCACCCGCGTTATCGCAGATCTCCAGATAAGCGTAAGTCTCATCATCATAGCAGCAAATGCCTATCTTCGGAGTACGTACAAGCGACTCTTTATGGGCATCTACAGCATTTTTAAGAAGGTTTATCACTACCTGCTCCAGTTCGTTGCTAAAGCTGTAGACCGGTTTTAAAGAACGGTTGTCTATATGGATCGAAATATGTGCCGCCTCGATAGAGGGTTTGATGATATAAAGCGATTTATCGATGGCGGATTGCAATAAAAAAAGCTCTTTCTCTTTGTTGGAGTGAAAGAAGCTCCTAAAGTCGTTGATCGTCTGGGAAAGATAGATGACATAATCTTCTATTTGTGAAGTTTTGGTACTCAGGAACTCCTTATCACACTCGTCAACTGCAGATTTGAGCTTCATAAGAGATGTGATCGAAGAGATAGAGGTAAGTGGCTGTCTCCACTGGTGGGCGATCATATTGATCATCTCGCCCATTTGCGCCATACGTGACTGGTGTAACAGGAGCTTCTCTTTGATCTTGATATCCTGACTCGCCTCTTCGAGTTTTGTCTTGAGGTTTTGGTTGAGGGAGTAGATCTCTTTGTGAAGCTTTATAGCTTCGGAAATATTCTCATTGATCGTAGAAGCCATCGTATCCAGCTCATCATCGCCTAAGTAGTCGATAGGACGAATAGTGTGGGCAGGGTCCTTGAGATAAAAGACAAAATCCTGAAGACCGTTTTTGACATTGTCCATACGGGAGATTATATCTTTAACAATATAGGCTGCCATTACGATCAAAAAGATAAAAAACAGTATAAAGATGGCAATGGAAACGATAAGAGATTGAACGGCACGGCTTTGTATCTGAGCGGACTTTCTGATGATATCGGATGCGATATGAATATCGACTTTTTTGAGCAAACGTACGGCTTGAGAGAGTTTGCCAAACCAGGTTTGCGGTGTAAAATCTACATGATCTCTGTTCAAAAGTATCTGCTGCTGCATGTCGTTTATCTCTTTTAGCAGTGCCGGAAACTTCAATGACTCCAGCCTGTTTATATGGTGTTCTCTGGCGGCATTGCGAAACTTTTCATAGAAGGTCTTATAGATCGCGGCAAGATTGGAAAAGTGTAGCTGTACTTTGATATCAGGCTTTGAGAAGAGCATGGATGCACCGTAGGCGCGTGCCTGCCCCAGGTACTCTTTGGTGAGTTGCAGGCGGTTGTAGGCGATCAGATCAGACAAAAGAGGGCTGTGCTGCATTCGTCTTATCGCTTTGGGAAAGTTTTTTAGCAGGTTTAAATTGACACGGCTGTAGTGTTTCATCAGTTCCTGGTAGGTAAAGTGGCGCATCATCGTTTTTTGGCGAAGATCATTGAGTGTAGTATCTAAAGACTCAATGGTCTGGCAGATATTGACCTGTGAAGAGAGCTTTTCGTGCTGCTGGTTGTGTCGGTTGATGGCCTTGTCCGTTATCTCGTACTGTTTTTTCAATGCGTCGTAAAAAAACGTATCGTTTCCGCTGAGATACGATGCCGACAGCCCCCGTTCTCTTTGAAGCTCATGTATGATTTCTGCACTGTACATGGCGGTATTGATATGTTTTTTGATCTCAAGGCTTTGCTGGTAGGATCGGTAGGTCTGCAGGGATTCGATAATGATGAAGTAAAGGATCAGCGCAAGAGGAAGCAGTACGAGTATTAAGAGTCTCTGTTTTATCGAAAAACTTCTCATGAATGCTCCATGGGCGAGTGTTCATGATTGTATCATAGAACAAACAAGAAAGATGAACTAATGTTTTTCTTTAAGTGGCTGAAAAGTTTATTCCCCCAATAGATAAGGGATTTTGTTCTCTTTTAAATAGTCTGAAAAAGTCTGAAATATTTTCTCGATCAGCATCTCATTTTTACCTGTTACAGATATGACAACCTTGGGTTTGTTGTCGATAAGTTGCGGTAAAGAGGAGAGCTCAATATCCTCGGGAACTTTTTGCATCAGGTGGATCAGCTCGTTTTCGCTGCAGTGGGCTGTGAGCGTACGTGTAAAAAGTTGCATAGCTTCAGAGTACCAATTCTGTATCGCCTCTTTGATCATGGGATGGGACATCTGCGGAAAGCCCGGGACAAAGAAGTAACGGTCTTGCAGTTGAAACCCCGACATATTATTGACCGGGTTAAAAAGCAGTTCGCAGTTTCGGGGAAGATCCGCCATATGGACACGGTGGGGATAGGCCTCATCACCGAAGCGCTCGATGATATCCTGTTCAAATTTTTTATGCCGCTGCAGCGGCTGAGCGGTAAAGACTTCAGCCGCGATCTGGCGGGTAAGGTCATCGGGAGTGGAGCCGATACCTCCGAAACTGAAAAGCACTGCATGAGGGTCGTTTTTTACCAGTGTAAAAATCTGGCGGATCAGCTCCTTATCATCTTTGATCACCAAAGAGGCAAAGAGGGTATGACCGAAGGCTTTGAGAGATTTTTTGAGAAAATCAAAATGGGCATCCTCGCGTCTGCCGTTAAGGATCTCTGTACCGATGATCACAGCATAGAAGTGTTTATCGGAACCCATGTTTGTCTCCTAGGGAAGGATGTTTTGCAAAGAGTTGTTGATAAATAGGGCCAATACCATCATCAAAGCGATACCGGCGGATTTGTTGTAGAGTTTGTTGGCTGTGATAAAAAGCAGCATGATCGATACGATAACCGTGATGAAGATGTCGAAACTGTACTTTGCGATATCAATTGAAAGTGGCGCCAGGACTGCCGCACCGCCTAAAACCATCGTAAAGTTGGCGACATTGGAACCGATGATATTTCCGATACTCATATCGACATTCCCTTTTTTGACGGCAACGATACTCACGATCAGCTCCGGCAAACTGGTACCGAAGGAAATAAGAAAAAGTCCGATGATCCATTCACTCACGCCCCACGATTTGGCAATGGCCGTAGCACTTTCGATGGTGTAGTTGGCACCGCCTACTAAGAGAACGAAACCGAGAATCAGCAAGGAGAGCGTTTTGATCCAGTTAAACGCCTCTTTTTGCAGCTCTTCGTCGATCTCGATCATCTCTTTGGCATCACTGACCAGGAAGATGACATAACCGAGCATCAAGATCAAAAAGACGACACCTTCAAAACGGCCGATGACGCCGTCAAAACTGACAAGCAGGAAGACTAAAAGCGGAAAGAGTGCCCAGGCGCTATCCTTGGCAAAAAGATCACGTTTGGGATGGATGTTTTTGGCGAATAAAAAGATGACACCCAGTACCAGGGCGATATTGAAGGTGACCGATCCCAGGACGTTGGCGATAGCCAGTTCGCTTTTATCATGATAACTTGCCGTCATGGAAGCAGCCATCTCAGGCAGTGAGGTTCCTACAGCAATCAGCGTGGCACCGATAATAAACGGGGGGATCTCAAAGTGTAAAGCGATACGTTCGGATTCACGGATGACAAAGTCCGCACCGTAAATAACCAGTGACAATGCCACGATAAAGATAATATAATCCATCATTCCCCCTCAGTTCTGATAATCAAGCTTTTTGGCAGATGAAAATGTTCGATAAGTTCACTCTCTTTTTGCCGCATCTCACCGTCATCACTCTCATGATCATACCCCAACAGATGAAGCAGACCGTGAATGAAAAGCAGTTTCAGTTCATCCTCTTGTGTATGTCCCAACTCTTTAGAAAGTTTACGGACATGATCGATAGAGATGATGATGGTGCCCAGCAGTTCGCTTCCCGGCATCTCCTCTAACGGAAAAGAGAGTACATCGGTAGCTTTATCTATATGACGAGTCTCTTTATTGATACGGGCGATCTCTTGATCATCCACGATGATGAGTTCTAGCTCTTTTGGCGTAAGGTACTCTAAAACAGGTTCGAATATGGCCTCGTCAATATCGACAGCCGTATGGTTCTCAAAGTCAATCATCGCTAAGCTTTATATTTTTTGTAATTTTACTCATTTATAGGTGAAAAGAAGCTGTATATCCAAATAAAGTTATAAAAAAACAGAGGCATTGATTAATTAAAAAAAACAGTATTAATCAGTTTGTATTTATTTTAATCATGTTAAAGTTATAAGATGTTTAAAAAAAGTTTTATGAAAATATTAACAGTCCTAATGATATTTATTTCTAATAGTTGGTGCGACATATTTTATGGAGAGTATACTACTGAATATTTTGGTCTAACATATGGATCGGGCAAAGGATATAGCATCACTACTGATGAAGCAGGAAACAGTTCGAAATTTGAGTACGAAGCTTCTTTATTTGGAATTAAATATGGTTCATATGATGATATTAACGGCGTACGCGGACAAATCTCCTATTATCAAAGTAAATTTGATTATTTGAATGGCAGAGTCGGGAAGTTAGATCATTTTGAATTAGATGGTATTTCAATAGTAAATGATTGGTGGGAAAGCCCTTTAGATATATTCTTTACATTTGGTGTAGGATATTTTACTATTAACGGAATAAACCCTTGGATCCCCAAAGAGATAACAAATGATGCAATTTCATATCATGGCGGGATAGGAGTTTTGTTTCAACTTACAGATAGATTCGAGTTAGAGCTTTCATATAAAATCAGAAGAGTTACCTGGAATAGTTATTCCGATGAGACTTATACCATGTCAATGAGAGACAATGTTGGTATCACAACTTTTTCATTGAATATTCACCTTGAAAAGTAGGGAAACAGATTCATGCAAAGACTATTGCTTTTATTGCTTTGTTCCTTTTCAATATTAAGTGCTGATGAAGGAAGAGTATTCATGGGCGTAGGTATAGGAGGCGGGGACGGTAATTTTAAAAGAGTCTATAATGGTTCTACACTCAATAGAGCTTACAATGTTAGATATGCAGATATTAATATAGGAGATGTCTTCGAAAGTTATAATCGATTCGAAGCATCCATAAGCACTATCGAGACAGAGTCTGAATTTGGTGATTATGATAACTACACTTCGATTGATTTAAGATATATAGTTACCACACAAGAACAAGAAGATGATACAGCAACATTTTTTGTATCAGTAGGGGTTGGTATATCATACTGGTATGGTTCAGAAGTCTGGGCAACAACCCAATCATCTGAGAACAACAAAACAGATGATCTTGAAGGCGTTTCTTCAAGCATCGGCATTGGAGTATATCTTAATTTTAGAAAAGGAACAGATATAGAAATATCATATAGAAGAAAGCTTTTTAATTGGGATGATTATAGTATGAGTAATGTTAACTATGAAAGCAAAGATGAAGTAGGGTATTTTTATATAGGTCTAAAGATCCATTCTGTCTGGATAACACTTGATTAAGTATAAGATAGATTTACAAACAAAGAAGTGAAAAATTTAAGAAAAAAAAGAAGTCAGACGCAGTATGATTGTTTTCTTGGATAGATCTTGAGACATGGGGTTTAAGTAAAAGGGGTGGCGGGTACAGTGGTGCCACCCCTTTTACCTTTATAATAAGGAGAAACAGAACTTCAATGTTCAGGATTTATCCACAAGAAGGGACGTTACCTGAGTCATTGGCATAGTGGTATAAGAAGTCACGTAGGTGTTGAGCTTTCTTTTTGAAACCTTTTCCTGCAAACCACTTAGCTGCTTTAGTGCTTTCATGAACTTCGATGATCATCTCACCATCTTCTTCAAATAGCTCAGCCCACTCATCCTGACTTTTCATAGCAGCACCTTTAGTGCCGTTTCCGTGACATTTTTTACACTTTTTCAAGTAGGTCTTTTGACCTTTTTTTATGTCAGCAGCTGCCGGAACGGCACCAAGTACTGCAATAAGTACAACAAAAATTGTTTTTTTAAGCATCTCGCTTTCCTTTAGTAAAAAAAGTACAGCCGTTATGTTACAGTAGTAAGTTTAATTGTAAGTTAATTACATCTATTATGTAAAAAAGTTACAATAGTTGTGTATTAAAAATGAACACTATGTGCATTTTGTAAAAAGGGGTGTATGGCTGTATAATTACGCGTAACAAAGGAGTCAGATGGCACTACTTAATAATGACAAAGATGTACTTCCGCTAAGCAGTATCGCTGAGCTTTTAACGGCAAAGGTGAGAACGCTAAAGATGTATGAGGAGAAAGGTCTTTTCCCGCATAAAGATGGAGAGGGGAAGAAATATTATTCGATTAACGATGTCAAGATGATTGCATTTGTGCACTACCTGGCAAGTGTGAGAAAGATCAATGCCAACGGCATCAAATATATCCTGGAGATCTTGGAAAACAATATGGACGAAAACAACAAAAACCAGTTTTTGGCTGCGGTAGAAGATAAACTTGAAAACATCTCCGGAAAAGATATTACAGACGTAGAGTCTATTTGAGCTTTTGCTGAAACTTTAGCGCAACCACTTTGTCGCTGCACCAGGCGGCCAACTGGTGATCATGCGTGATCAAAAGGATCCCGAAACGGTCCAAAAACTTCACAAGCATCTGCATGACGTTTAACTGCGTGACATTATCCAAAGCCGATGTCGGCTCATCGAGCAAAAGCAGATCCGGTTTCATCATGATAGCGCGCAGTATCGAAAAACGCTGAAGCTGTCCACCCGAAAGCTCGTACGGTTTTTTTTCAAGCAAACTCTTCTCAAGCTGCAGTACTTCCATCACTTCATCAAGCTCATCCGTACCGGCGGCATCCTGGATCTGGTTGATAATGGAGTAGCTTTGGTGAAAGGAGCTGTAAGGGTCCTGGAAGACCTGAGAGAGTCTGGCAGCTTTGACAGAACCGGAAAAGGGCTTGAGATTGCCGACTATCAGCTCCAAAAGGGTGCTTTTCCCGGTACCGCTGGGTCCCACAACCGTAACGACTTCACCCTTGGTTACCGAAAGGGAGAACTCTTTAAAGAGAGGCTCTTCCAGAGTGTAGCCAAAACAGATATTCTCAAGTTCGAGTACTTTCACAGCAGCCCTTTTTATATCAGTTACGGATCTGGCCTTCACCGTAGATTTTGAATTTGTAGGTTGTCAGACCTTCGATACCCATAGGACCTCTGGCATGAAGCTTATTGGTGGAGATGCCCACTTCAGCCCCGAAACCGAAAGCTCCGCCGTCCGTAAAGCGGGTAGAAGCATTGACATAACAGGCAGCCGCATCGACTTCATCCAAAAACTTGTTGGCGGTCGTATAGTTTTGGGTCAAAATCGCTTCGGAATGGCCCGATCCGTAGGTAGCGATATGATCGATCGCCTCATCCACACCGACGACGACCCTGATGTTCAGGATATTATCGAGGTACTCGGTATGAAAGTCTTCATGAAAGGCGTGTTCGATATCGATGATCGACTGCGTCGTCTCACACCCTTTGAGTTTGGTTCCTTTGGCGTCAAAAGCCTCTTTGACTTTAGGCAGAAAGCTTGCCGCGATATATTCGTCGACCAGCATCGTCTCCATCGCATTACAGACACCAGGACGCTGTGTCTTGGCATTGATGAGGATGTCGATCGCTTTGTGGGTGTCCGCTTCTTTGTCCACATAGATATGGCACAGACCCTTGTCATGCTTAACAACCGGGACCGAAGCGTTTTGGTTGACATAGCGGATCAGTCCTTCGCCGCCGCGCGGGATGATAAGATCGACGTAGGCATCCTGCTTGATCAGGTTGGTGACACCTTCTCTCGTTGCATCAGGCAATAGGGAGATCATCTCTACGGGAAGGCTGTTTTTGGCCAAGACGTCCTGAAGCGTTTTGGCGATCGCCTCGTTGGAGTTTTGAGCCTCTTTACCCCCTTTGAGTACACAGACATTGGAAGATTTAAAACAGAGTGCCGCGGTATCGCTTGTGACATTGGGGCGTGACTCATAGATGATCCCGATCACACCGATAGGTACCGAGATCTTTTCCATCTTGAGGTTGTCATCCGTAACCCAGCCGTCAAGGACTCTGCCCACAGGGTCTTTCATCGCGGCGATCTCTCTGACAGCCGTTGCCATAGCGCTGATGCGTTTGTCATCCAAAAAGAGACGGTCCATCAAGGATGAGCTCAGTTCGGCCTCTTTGCCGTTTTTCATATCTACGGCATTGGCTTTTTGGATCGATTTGGAGTTTTTTTCCAGGGCATCTGCCATCTCATTAAGGATGCTTTTTTTTGTAGCGGAGTCCAGTGTCGCCAACACACGGCTGCTCGCTTTGGCTTTTTCTAAAAATTGTTCCATTGTATTCCTTTGAGATTTTCTATAAAGTGTGAAGTATAACAGAGTTTACTTCGTATGTCTAATCGCTACTGGGCGAGCAGGTCTTTCAGACTTGAAAGCGGATGTTTGCCGTGCAGCATCTCATAGACCTCGTTGGCAATAGGCAGATAGAGCTTTTCACTCTCTGCGATATCATGCAGGGCATTAGCCGTACCGACACCCTCTGCCACCTCTCCAAGCTCCCGGATAATGTCATCAAGCTTTTTACCGGCAGCAAGCCCAAGTCCGACGCGAAAGTTACGAGAGAGCTCGCTGCCCGCCGTTAAAAAAAGATCTCCTGCACCGCTGAGACCGTAAAAAGTCTCATCTTTGGCACCGTAGTGGGCTCCGAAGCGCTGCATCTCGACAAGGCCTCTGGACGTCAGTGCCGCTGCGGCATTGGCACCCAGACTTAGTCCTTTGCAGACACCAGCCGCAATGGCGATGACATTTTTATAAGCACCTGC
>JBFEYF010000062.1:0-9476 GCA_041562295.1 Sulfurimonadaceae bacterium | reverse complement strand
GGTCCAGGAAGTATCGATGGCCTTTGAGGCCAATCCTGATATCACGCTGCAGCTTCTGCGCTTTATGAACTCGGGCTATCTGGATCTGACGACTAAGATACGTTCGATCGCCCATGCGATTACACTGCTGGGGAAACGCCCCCTTAAACAGTGGCTGTTGCTGATCGCTTTTTCCAAATCGGAAAGCGCCCACGGCGGTTTTAATTCGCCTTTGATCACACTGGCACAAAGCAGGGCAAAACTGATGGCGGAACTGATGCGAAAATTTTCCGATGCCAATATTGACCCCCATGAGGCTGCCTTGGTCGGGATCATCTCCCTGGTCGATGTGATCACGGAGACATCGATCGACGTCGTGCTTGCAGAGCTGATGGTGGACGAGTCGATCGAGAGAGCCTTGCTGCAGCACACGGGGGAGCTTGGAACCTTGTTGGAACTTGCTATTGCGATGGAAAATTTCGATATCACCAAAGCCAATATTTTGCTAGGCAATCTCAAACTCTCCCATGAGAATCTCGAAAAAGCGCTTTTGGAGAGTTTTAAACTTTAGCGGCGTCTGTAGCTGAGTGCTTCAAGAAGGTGCTCTTTGGTAATCGCTGCGCTTAAGGCCAGATCCGCAATGGTGCGGGCTACCTTTTTGACCTTATCTACGGAACGTGCCGAAAGGGCATAACGTAAGACAGCCTGTTCCAAGATCCCCTCTGCGGTGGGATCCAGAGCGCAAAACCGCTCACACTCCGCTGCACTCAGGCCACTGTTTGAACCTTCCTGATCCCTTTGTTTGGCAAAAGTAAAAGCGTCAAAGACCATCTTCTGCATCTGTTCGGAGCTGATAGAGGGACGGTCCTGGGGATGGTTCTCCTGCATACAGACATAAAGGTCTATACGGTCCAGTAAGGGGTCTGAAAGACGGTTTTTATAACGTTTGATCTCGATATCGCTGCAGCGGCAGCTCTTTTGGGTGCTTAGCAGATTGCCGCAGGGGCAGGGGTTCATGGCGGCCACAAATAGAAAATCGGTCTTATATTCTGTCTTGGACTGCACGCGTGAAACCAGGATCTTTTTATCCTCCAAAGGCTCACGAAGCGCTTCCAGCACCTGTTTGGAGAAGTGGGGCAGTTCGTCAAAAAAGAGCATCCCCAGATGCGCCAGACCCGCTTCACCGATTGAGGCACCCCGGCTTCCGCCGCCGAAGATGGAAGCCGGTGTAGCACTGTGATGGGGCGAACGCATCGGCCGTACCGCTTTGAAATCGGGGATCTTCCCCTCCAAAGCCTGAAGCTTGGCTATCTCCAAAATGGAGGCTTTGTCCAAGGGCGGCAAAATAGAATGCAGCCGTTTGGCGATCATACTTTTACCGCTCCCCGGATTACCCTCCAAAAGAAGGTTATGGCCTCCCGCTGCTGCGATCAGTGCGGCTCTTTTGGCCACCTCCTGGCCTTTGACTTCGATAAAGTCGATATCCCGGGGCGGCATATAGTGGAAAAGACGCTCCCCGATGGTAAGGGAGTGCTGCTGAAGATCCTGTGGCTGCAGCGGTTCGATAACCTGTTCACCTTTTAAAAAAGCTGTCGCCTCCTTTAAGGATCTTACAGGATAAATCCTGATACTGCTGATAGCCGCAAACGTAATGGCTGCACTTTGGGGGACGATAACCTGTTCTACCCCCTTTTGCAGAGCAAAAGAGAGCATGAGGGCGAAGAGGTTGCTGTTTGCTTTGACCGAGCCGTCAAGACCCAACTCCCCGAAAATAGCCCAACTGCCCAGATCAACATTACTCTCATAAAGCGCTATGAGTAAAGCGATGGCCAGGTCAAACTGTGTGCCGTCTTTATGCAGATCCGAAGGTGAAAGGTTAAGCGTGATGCGCTGCGGCGGAAAGGTAAAGCCGTTGCATAGCAGTGCCGATTTTACACGCTCTTTGGACTCCTGTATCGATGAACTGGCCAGTCCCACGATGGAGAAGCTGGGAAGCCCTCTGGTAAAGGTGGCCTCCACACTTACAGGATGCGCATCATAACCCGATAATGTAGCGGAATGTGTCTGTTTCATAGTTTCTATCATATCAAAAAATATTCGATATGATGAAATTATATGACAACTGATTCTTGAAAAAGGCTATAGTGATCTCTTAAGTTCTATTTTGGTCATGATTTGGTTACAATAGTAGCAGTGAAGGTGAGGTGGATCATGGATATCGCTTTACATATTATTGCTGTTGACGATACGGCGATGAATCTTGTTGTTCTTGAAGAGATGGGAAAAGATATAGGGTATGAGATACTCTGTTTTGATGAGCCTCTTATCGCTTTGGAACATATTCAAAAACATCGCGTCGATATGATGTTTGTCGATTATATGATGCCCGAGATGAACGGTATCGAGTTGATACAGGCTGCAAAAGTGATACAGCCCGATATGATCGCCGTGATGATAACGGCAGTCAATGATGATGAGAAGCTCAAAATCCAGGCCCTTGAAGACGGTGCCACCGATTTTTTGACCAAACCGCTTAATATTGCCGAGTTTCAGGCAAAACTGAAAAACCTCTCCGAGATGAAACGGATGCAGCGATCACTCAGCCATTTTAACGATACCCTTCAACAGCGTGTCGAAGAGGCGACCAAAGCCTTGATCGACCGTGAACATGAGACACTGCGCGTCCTTTCCAATACCGCCGAATATAAAGATGCCGAAACGGCCAACCATATTGCCAGGGTGTCCCACTACAGCAGACTCTTGGGTGAAAAAGCGGGCCTGAGTGACGAAGAGATGCAAATTATCTTCTATGCATCCCCGTTGCATGATATCGGCAAAGTAGGTATCAGCGATAGTGTTTTATTAAAGCCCGGGAAGCTGAGTGACGAAGAGTTTGAGCAGATGAAGCAGCATACGATCATCGGCGCGGAGATCTTGAAAAACAGCAAAAATCCCTACCTGCAAGCGGGTGAGATCATAGCCCGGACACATCATGAGCGGTATGACGGCAGAGGGTATCCCGAGGGTCTTAAGGGTGATGCCATACCGGTCATGGGCAGAATTACCGCTATCGCGGATGTTTTTGACGCATTGACCTCCACACGACCCTATAAAAAGGCCTGGGAGTTTGATGAAGCGGTAGCGTTTTTGAGGGATCACAGCGGCACCCATTTCGACCCGACACTTGTTACGAAGTTTATTGAGAACCTCGATGAGGTGCGCGCTATCTTTGAACGTTTTCAAAACAGCTCTTCATAAAGGAGGGAGTGATGACTATCGAGACCCTATACATGGACCGGGGCATCTGGCATTATGCGACAGAGGCTTTAAGAGATAAGGAGTCTGCAGACCTGGTTTTGCTTTTTGGGGATACGGATGTGATCAAAGAAGCATCACACTTTGAGGAGCTCAAAAGCCGTTACCCACTGGCACATATCGTCGGTGCCTCATCCTCGGGCAATATCTTTGGTGCCGAGGTGAGCCGTTATACATTGATCGCGACCGTTGTAGCTTTTGATGATGCTTCGGTAGAGCTGGGTGTCATCGATTTTGAAGAGGGCGATGATGTCGAGAAGCTTGCCGAATCTTTGGTGCGTCAGCTGCCTGGCGAAGGTATCAAACATATCTTTTTACTTTCAGATGGTCTGCTTATAAACGGATCGGAACTGGTACGGGGTGTGAACAAGGCGGCCAAGGGGGTGAGTGTGACAGGCGGTATGGCCGGTGACGGCGGCCGTTTTGAACAAACCTACATCATAGCAGACGATATACCCAGGCAAAAACGTGTCGCGGCGTTGGCATTTTACGGGGACTCCTTGAGTGTCAGCAGCGGCTGCTACGCCGGATGGAGTGAATTCGGTGCAGAGCGTACGATTACTAAGTCAAAAGGGAATGTTTTGCTGGAACTTGACGGGGAACCGGCACTGGATCTGTACAAGAAATATCTGGGTGAGTATGCCTCGGAACTGCCGGCCAGCGGTCTGCGCTTCCCTTTGAGTATCAAGGAGCATGAGGGTGACCCCGAAGTGATCCGTACACTTTTGACAATTGATGAAGAGGCCAAATCTATCACCTTTGCAGGGGATGTTCCGGTAGGATTTCGCGCCCGCTTGATGAAACCCGATATCGATGTCCTGATCGGCGGTGCCGGCAAGGCAGCCGAAGAGATCGATGCGGTCAATAAGCATCGGGCACTGGGTATCGTCGTCAGCTGCGTAGGGCGCAAGATGGTTATGAGTGATCTGGTCGATGAAGAGCTGGAGGCAGTGGAAGAGATCCTGGGCGAAAATGTACAGCTGTGCGGATTTTACTCTTACGGGGAGATCGCACCGTTTCGGGACGACCTGGCCAAGTGTGAACTGCATAACCAGACGATGACACTTACGGCTATTTATGAGACCTGATCATGAACCGGCTCCTTTTAAGACAGATGAAACGGGTTTACGGCAAGGATTTTTCAACCGAAGCTGTTGATGCCAAGATGCTACAGCTGCTGGAAGCGATTTCTCATACCTACGATGAAACGGAGAAAGAGAAGCACCATCTTGAGCATACGATCGATGTCCATTTTGAGGAGATCCGCGAGGCGGGTAAGAAGATCGAGGCAAAGAACCAAGAGCTTGAGACCCTGCTCAAAGAGCGTTCGGATCTTTTGGATCTGAGCCAGCAGGAGCATTATGCCGTCTCCAATTTGCTGCATCAATATAAACGTGCGATCGATGAGGTGCTCTTAGTGTCGATGACCGACAAATCGGGAGTCATTACCTATGCCAATCAAAGATTTAGCGAGGTCAGCGGATATACACGGGAAGAGCTTATAGGCAAACCCCATAATATCGTACGCCATCCTTCCGTTAAGCCCGAGGTTTTCCGGCAGATGTGGGAGACGATAAAGGCAAAGAAGATGTGGTTCGGTACGATTCCCAACGCCCGTAAAGACGGATCCAGCTACTATGTCAATACTACTATTGTACCGCTGTTGGATGCCCGGGGGGAGATAGAAGAGTATATCGCACTGCGTGTTGATGTTACAGAACAGATAGGGTATCAGGAGCGTATTACCAAGATTTTGGATAACCAGGAGAGTATCGTCTTGCTTTCTGACAAAGATGATGGTGTTATCCAGGTAAACCGAAAGTTTTTTGAAGCTTTTCATTTTGAGAGCATGGATGCGTTTAAAAAAGAGCATCAGTGCATATGTGAACTCTTTGAAGATGAGGAGGGCTTTGTTAAAAGACCGCCTGAGGGTGTCTACTGGGTCGAGGACCTGTTAAAAGATCCCCGAAAACTCTACAGGGTAAAAATCTTGGGACGCATTTACAGTGTCAAGGTGAGTGAAATCAACCTCGATGCAAAGATCATACACCTAAGCTCCTTTAGTGATATCACCGAGTATGAACAGGCACGCCAGGACGCCTTTAAGGCCGAGCGCGCCAAAGCGGACTTTCTGGCGAATATGAGTCACGAGATACGTACCCCGATGAACGGTGTTATGGGGTTTATGCAGCTTCTGGCCAATACCGAGCTGGATGAGAAGCAAAGACGTTACCTGGAGCTGATGCAAAACTCCGGTACGACGCTGCTTGAGATCATCAACGATATCCTCGATTTTTCCAAAATAGAAAGCGGCGAAATCGAGAGTGAAACCCTTCAGATTAATCCCTTCCAGGAGTTTGAACAGGCATTTTTACTGCTTTCGCAAAAGGCCCTTGAGGAAGGGATATCCTACCTTGTTACGATAGATTCCCATATCAGCGAGTGTATCACAGTTGATGCTTTTCATATCAAGCAGGTGATGTTCAACCTTATCGGTAATGCCATCAAGTTTACACCCGAAGGGGGCACGGTCCATGTCAGTCTTGAACGGATCTCGGTGATGCGAAACCGGGAACGTATCCGTTTTAGTGTCCGGGACAGCGGTATCGGCATCCCAAAAGAGCGACAGGAGAAGATTTTCAAGCCTTTTTCCCAGGCAGACTCTTCGACGACACGTAAATTCGGCGGTACGGGTCTGGGGTTAAGTATCAGCACCTCACTGGTGCAGGCTATGGGCGGGGAGTTACAACTTGAAAGTGAAGAGGGGAAGGGGAGCTGCTTCTATTTTGAACTTGATGTCGTCAGCTGTATTCCCAAAGAGCGCTTAAGCGAGCACCTGCTTCCTTTTCATCTCAGGGTCATCGATACGGGCAGCCCTTATCACGATAAGATCATCCATCAGCTTGATGACTTCGGTGTACCGTACCAAGTTCAGAGTGCAGAGGATGAATATAGGTACGGGGATGAGGATCTTCTGATCACGACGGACTGGGAACTGGCTTCCCATCATAAAGATGTACACCTTATCTATATCGGAGCAGAGCCGTGTGAGCCGCTGCATGAGGGTATGACATGTATTGACACCTACGGAAACTGCCCCTCAACCTTTTATAATACGCTCCTGGGGTTGGAAATGATCCCGCTGTGCAAAATAGAACACCACCATTTCAAGAACCGGTATGATATCAAGGTGTTGGTTGCCGAGGATTATGAGGTCAACCGTGTGCTGATCGATGAGTTATTAAGCGGTTTCGGTGTGGATTTTACTTTTGCAGTCAACGGCGAGGAGGCTCTACAGAAGGTAGAAGAGGAAGATTTCGATCTTATTTTTATGGATATCAATATGCCGGTGATGAACGGTATCGATGCGACCAGGCACATTCGTGAAGTGCTGAAGCGTCGGACACCGATCGTTGCATTGACAGCCAATGCCCTAAAGGGGGACCGGGAGCGCTTTTTAGAAGCGGGAATGAACGAACATATCACCAAGCCGATCGATGTCGATACGCTGGAGAGGGTTTTGCGTCTTTATGCTAAAGGTTCGCACACGGTTCACAAAGAAGAGGATGGTTTGGAACTCTTGGGTACAGATAGTATTGCAGCATCGCTCAAAGAGAGTGCTGAAGCGATGCACTTTAGTCCTGCTATCATTATCAGGCTGCTGAAAAGCTTTGTGGACGGGAGCCGGGAAAGTATCAAAAAGTTGGAAGAGGCAGTTAATAAGCATGACTATGGGGGTATCGAGTATGCTGCGCACGATATCAAGGGAACGGCGGCAACACTCCATTTTAACCGCTTGGCTGATACGGCCAAGGAGATGGAGTATCATGCCAAAAAGGGTGAAAATGCCGATTACCCTGAACTGTTTCACGTGATCCGTTCGATGGTCGATGAGGTCGCTGCGTACTATTTTGAGCAGTACGACTGATCTTGAAATGCTTCAAAAACGGGGTTTGTCTATCACAAAAATATCACACACCCCAAAAACTCTACCCGCGGTGGTATGGTGAAAAAAAGGGTCCTTGACTAGTTTAACGGATTTTTTCTAAACTCTTTTAAAAGCAGTGTATAAATATCCAGGTTCCTGTTGTTATACCTGAACTCGCACTCTTTTAGATGCTGATAGGAACGAGAAGCATGCAGCCCGTTAAACTTGGCCAGACGGGTTTTGGCAAAGGACCAAAAAGCTTCGGGTCCGCTTATATTTGCCGGTGCATGCAGGGCGCGGTAGAAGCGGGTCTGCCTCATATCGATATAGGCGTGGATATGGGGATCCAGCCGCTCCAAATGGGGCTGGAACTCTTCAGGGGCCTCTTTAGGCATATAGATGGCATGCAGATAGATAGACTCATCTTTTTTAAAGAGGGCAAAGTGTGAAGCACCCCGCGGATCATCAATGCTGACAAAGGGAGAGGCTGCATCGGCAAGCAACGTTATGCGCTCCCGAAAGAGCTTGTAGTAGCGGTTAATGGTATTGCGGTTATAGTTGATAAGCTGGGCTGCCTGAGATGCCGTAAGGTCAAGTACAAAGTACTTTAAGAGCAACCGGAAATGTGTCTCGGATATTTTCGAACGATTGATATATTTATTAGTGCCCTTCATAAGGATTATTATAAGTATTTATTATCACAATTTCATCACCCAAACTAGGCAAGCCCCGGGTTATCACATTAATTTTTCTTATATTCGCTTCAGAAATGGCGCATTAAACTGACGCTGGCTTGAAAATGGTTGACCATTTAATTGAACAAGCGTCTTTAAGGAGAGTGGATGAAATTGAAATTAAGTATGGCAGCGGCCCTTTTGCTAGCTGGGACAAATGCTTTTGCACTGGAAAACGTGAAATATAATGGTGAGGCTAAACTTTGGTATCAAAGTTCGGAAACGGCAACAGCTGATATGTTTGATCACGCTACGAATTCATTAGGTCATGCAGCTATTAAACTGGGTATGACAGCAGATGCAAAGAAAAATGTACAGCTTGGTATTGAGATGACGGGTCTAACGACACTTGGTCTTGAAAACAACCTTGTAGGCGGTGTATCATCCGGACGTACCTTTTCTAAGGGCGAGGATACTTTAGATGGTGCGGCTGTAACGGATGCTCAACGCTGGTTTAGCAAAGCGTATATCGCATTAAAAGGTGACAAAAATACGTTAAAAGTTGGCCGCCAGGCACTGAAAACACCTTTAGCGTTCACTGAAGGGTGGGCAGCCGGAGCGAATACCTTTGAAGCGGTTGTTGATGTTTATAAGATGTCAAAAGATGCAACGTTTGTGGGTGCTTATGTCGGAAAAAGCAATGCAACGCCTTCAGCAACAGGTGCTACTTGGGTTCATAACTATAACGGTGAATTCCAATCTTTCTTAAATGGTGCCTACATGTTTGCCGGTCATCATAAATTTGGTGAGTCAACGAAAGCGAATTGGTATGCATATGATCTGATCAGTGTTGCAAACGCGGTATGGGTAGATGCTGAATATAAGCCTAAAGATGGTCTTTATGCCGGTCTACAATATTCACAGATCGCTGCAAAAATTACAGGCGAAACTGATAGTGATATGATGGCTGTAAAGGTCGGTACAAATGTAGCCGGATGGGATGCATCTTTTGCTTATTCTCAGGTAGGAGAAGGTACCTATAACTTTGCTAATAAAGCTACCAATGATAAAACTATGGTTTACACGGGACAGCTAAGTATTTTTGCAGATGGTACGAATGTCGCTGCGAATGACACTACAGCGATGAAAGTACAGTTTGTCAAAAAATCTAAAGAGGGTACATTCAATCTTTTAAAGCTAGCCTATACAACGGCTGAAAACTCTGGTAACGGTACGGCAGCTAACGCCTATGACCTAACGGCACTCGATCTTGTGGCAAAAACGAAAGTGGGCGCTGTAGATCTGCTGACTATTTTGACACAGGCTACAAAAGAGATGGCAAGCGGTGCCAAGCCTATTGATCATACGACACTTCGTGTTATCGGTTCACTGAAGTTCTAAAAAACGAACCTTTTGAGAACTTCGGCTCTCTAAAGGTACGACCGTCACGTCGTAAAACTGTCGCTTGTTTTCCTTTTTGGGTTTGTTGAACGACACTCCCGCCTAAACCTTACGACCGTCATGTCGTTAAAAGGTCACATGTTTCCCCTTTCGGGTTGAATGGAGCCCGGAACCTTTAT
>JBFEYF010000061.1:0-9477 GCA_041562295.1 Sulfurimonadaceae bacterium | reverse complement strand
GTGAAGTCCGGTTCGAAGTCCGGAAGGTCGGTCTCTTTGGGGCGGATAAACATATTCTTGACAAAGTGGGACTGCCAGGCGATCTCGGAGATAAAGCGTACCGAGTGGCGCGAATCGCTGCTGGCCCCGCAGTAGACATCGGTGACATAGAGATCCTTGTTCGAAAGCTGCTCCTGGGCGACCTTTAAAAGATTGTCAAAAAGCTCAGCCGTCACCTTGTGGTTGATGTCACCCCAAGCGATCGTATTGTGCGCAACGCCTGCATCGACAAAATATTTGTCTTTGGGGCTTCGTCCCGTAAAGACACCTGTATCTACCGCTGTCGCACCGCTACTGGTTAAGACACACTCGCCGTTGCGCAGTTCATGTTTGATAAGTTCGTCATAGCATAAGTTATGGTAAATCTCGCCTACATTGTTCAATCCCGCTATCTCAATACGATCTGGCATGACCTCTCCTTTGGATATTTATTGACATTATAGAACCTATAGTAACAGAGCCCAGCTTAATCGAAATATAATAAAAAATTATTTTAGACAGCATCCTGCATGGAGAGCGTATCAAACTATCGATACTATAGAGTGTTTGGAAGTGATAGGAAATTGTGAAAGATTTGCAGAGGGTGATCTGCAAATTCTTTGAAGACTCTTTTTAGTAGGTGGTCTCTGTATAGTGTTCGATCTCAGCTTTTTTGAGCATACGCATAAAGTTTGTCGTACCGGGGACACCTGCGGGGTATCCCGCTACGGCCAGATAGGTCTTATGCAGATCCAGGCGGTTGGATGCGATCATCTCTCTTAGGACAGCTCCCAGCATATTGTGCATGAAGTCCATCTGGACGCACGCTCGGGGGTAGACGCCCCAGACAATGGTGAGTGCCCGTGCGGTCTTGTCATCATGGGAGACCGAATAGATCGGCGGCTTGGCTCGGTAGCGTGCCATCTTCATGGCAGAGCCGCCGCTGCTGGTAAGGGCGATGATCCCTTCGACATTTAGATCCTGGGCCAGACGGGTCATGGAGAGGGCGATCGTATCGGTCTCATCTCTTTGGATGAAACACTCGTTTTTACCGTAGGGGTAGATCGTCTCGGCATCCATGATCGTCTGGGCCATCGTGGCGACCGCCTTGGGCGGGTTGATACCGACGGCGGACTCTTCGGAGAGCATAACGGCATCGGTACCGTCAAGTACCGCATTGGCCACATCGGAGATCTCGGCACGGGTTGCGATCTCGTTTTCAGTCATAGAAAGCAGCATCTGTGTCGCCGTGATGACCGGTTTGCCCGCTTCATTGGCTTTGGTGATAATCTCTTTTTGGATAATCGGCACCTGGCTGTAGGGCATCTCGATCCCCAGATCCCCTCTGGCTACCATAATACCGTCACTTGCATCGATGATCTCGTCGATATTCGCTACGGCGTCAAACTTTTCGATCTTGGCAAAAAGTCTCACATCGCCGTTGTTCTCCTGGATAAAACGGCGCACATTGATCATATCGTCCGCATCCTGTACAAAGGAGATCGCCATGAAGTCGACGTCGTTTTCGATCCCCCAGAGAATATCGGCACGGTCTTTTTCGGTCAGGACATCGATACCCAGATGGGTCTTGGGAAAGTTGACCCCTTTGTTGGAGGAGAGAATCCCGTGGTTATCTACGACAGCGATGACCCGCTCTTTTTCGATATGGGTCACGGTGGTCTGGATCTTCCCGTCATAGAGGTAGATGGCATCTCCGACAGCGACTTTTTTGAGTATCTCGGGACGGTTGAGATTTAAGACGATCTCTTTTTTACTTAGACTGCAGGCGTCGGCCTGTTTGTCAAAGATGATCGTATCCCCCTCTTTGACCTCCATCGGGTAGGGGAGCTCTCCGATACGGATCTTGGGACCGGAGATATCCTGCAGGATACTGATAAGCTTACCGCTGGCATCGATCGCTTTGCGGATTTTTTGCAGGGTATTGGCGTGGTACTCATGGGTTCCGTGGCTGAAGTTGAGGCGAAAGACGTTAACGCCCGCCTCGATCATGGAAAGAAGTGTCTCGTAGCTGTCACTAGCGGGACCGACGGTGGCTAGGATCTTTGTTTTTCTGCGTGTCATAAGAGCCCTCCTTTAGGGATCTGGTAAAGCCTTTAGCTGGATGGTAACGCGAATTTTTGTGTAATCAACTCTCCGTGATCATCAAAGAAAAGGTAGTAAAGGTGATCTTTTTTCACCGGCAGACCCGCCAGGTAGCGCAGTGCCAGGTTGGCCTGAAGGGATGCGATATGCATGACGATCGGTGCGGCGATCCCTGCAGGTGTCCGGTCGGTGACTTTAAAAAGCTCGAATGAGGCCTTTTCAAAAAAGGCCACCTGCCCGTTGAAGGCTTCGACCGAACCGTAGATCCACGGGGTTTGGACTTTTTTGGCATAGGTGTTGATCTCGGCACGGGTGTGCAGGTTGTCCGTCGCATCGATGATCAGATCGACCCCGATACCTTTGGCCGCAAAATCTTCAAACGTGCCGTCATGGGCTACGGCTTTGACATAGGGACAGCGATCCTTGATCGTCTGGGCGACGACGAGCGACTTTTTCTTCCCTTCGTCACCCACTTTAAAGGCGATCTGGCGGTGGATATTATGGACACTCACCTCGTCAAAATCGACACAGTGGATCTCGCCGATACCGCTGGCACCCAGGGCATAGGCGAGTGAACTGCCCAGACCCCCGCTGCCGACGATCGCTATTTTTTTATCCTGAAGAGAGCGCTGCGTCTCTTCACCCCAAAGCTGCACCTGACGGTGAAAATATTGCATCATAGTTCTCCCCTTTTTTTTAATGCCTCTTTAAAGCCCCAGCTCTTGGCCTCTTTGAGTATCTCTTTATCAAGATCGACGATCAGAAGCTCTTCGTAGTTGCCCAGATGCTCCATAAGCTCCCCTTCGGGAGAGTAGGCCAAGGAGTCTCCGTAGAACTCCCACTTGACATCGTCATCGTCATATTCGCCTACGCGGTTGGCGCGAATGACGTAACAGTTATGGGTAAAGGCACGGGCTGAGAGCAGGTTGCGCCATCTTTTGTGTGAGCTGAACGTCGAGAGTGTCGGGACCAGGACGACGTCGATGTTCTTGGCATCGAGCATCTGCCACAGCGGATCAAAATGGATCTCAAAACCGGCCATAACGGCAAATCGGAACTTACCGACCTTAAAGTTCATCGGTTCTTGAAGTTCTGCGATCTCATTATCAAAAAACTTCTCTTCGTTCCAGTGGGGGTAGTTGATCAGAATCTGCTGGTTGTAGGTCGTGACCCGTGATTTGGTGATACGAAGGATCGACTTGTAGATCTTTTTGCCCTTGACGATAATCAGGGGCGCGATGATCTCGATACCGTACTCCTGGGCCATCTCTTTGAGCAGCTGCACATGAAAGTCGCTTTGCTCCTTGATCATCTCAAAAGGCATCTTATGCAGCTCTTTAAAAAAACGGTTGAGCAGGTATTCACCCAACAAGACGACACCGACACCCTCTTTGACACAGCTTCGCATATAGGCACGCAGCTTGTCGCTGCTGATACCGATGGCTGATAACTGAATGACTGCGACCCGCATCGTTATCCTTGCATCTGTTCTTTGATCGTTTCATACTCCAGTTTTGCAGACTCTAACATCTTCTGCGCATCCTGAAGCTGTTTCATGCCCTCTTTGTAGGCTTTGACACTGTTTTCCAAGGTGATCTCCGGATTCATCAGGGCATCCAGACTCTTTTTTGCCTCGTCCAGTTTGGTTTCAAAAGCTTTGGTACTATGACTCATTTAGGGCTTCCTTGATATGGTGTTGAAAGAGGTCGAGTTCAACCAAGAAGGCATCATGCCCGTAGCTGCTGTCGACCTCGATATAGCGGCACTGATCCTTTTTGCCCGCTTCGACCATCGCTTCATAGATCTTTTCAGACTCCTGAGGTCTAAACAGTATATCAGATTTAAACCCGATCAGCGTCATTTGGGTCTGAACATCTTTGAGCGTATCACTAAGTGTATCAAATCCCCGGCTCATATCAAAAATATTGATCGCCTTGATGATATAGAGATAGCTTAAGGGGTCGAACTTACGGGTGAAATTGTAACTGTTGTACTCAAGATAGCGTTCTACCTGGAATTTCCCAAAGAGTTCATACAGACCGTCATCCTGCACATAGTCGCGCCCGAACTTCTTCTCCATCGAGTCGTGGGATAAAAAGCTGATGTGCCCCGCCATACGTCCGATCGCCATACCGCTAAGCCCCGATTCGCCAAAGGCTCCCTTGTCGTAGTACCCTTTTTTAAATTCGGGGTCTTTGAGGATCGCCTCCTGGGAGATCTTGTTAAAGGCTATCGCCCAGGGGCTGGTGGCATAGGTCGAAGCCAAAACGATGGTACGTTTGGCAAAATCGGGGTAGTCTACGGCAAAAGCGATCGCCTGCATACCGCCCATCGAGCCGCCGATGACCGCTTCGGCTTTGTGAATGCCCAGGCTTTGGAAAAGGACATACTGCGCTTTGACCATATCGGAGATGGTGATAACGGGAAACTTGTAGCGGTAGGGTTCGCTAAGGGGGTAGCGGTCGCTCATGGGACCCGTAGATCCGAAACAGGAGCCGATCACATTACAGCAGATGACGAAGTATTTGGTGGTGTCGACGGTCTTGCCGTCACCGATAAGACCGTCCCACCAGCCCGCTTTGCTCTCCCCTTCATAGGTGCCTGCGGCATGGTGGCTTCCGGTAAGGGCATGGCAGACGACGATGACGTTGCTTTTGTCCTCGTTGAGTTCGCCGTAGGTTTCGTAAGCCAGTTCGAACGGTTCCAAGATACGGCCGCTCTCCAGATAAAGCGGTGTGGTAAAACGTGCCGTCTTCGTTTCAATAATCACTGTTTCTCTTTTTCCCTTTCAAAGACCGCCGAGGCAGGCTTTGAGTTTTACTGATATATCGGCAAATATCTAGATGATTGCCGTTGCGATCGATGCCAGACTGTTCGCCGCTACACTCTCAAAGAGTGTAACCGTCTTCCCTCTATTATGGAAGAGGATCTAGGGTTATGGCTTAGGGGGCGGCCCTTTGCCTTAGATATGGTAGTTCGGTGCTTCCTGTGTGATGATGACATCATGTACGTGGGACTCTTTCAGACCCGCAGATGTGATCTCGACAAACTCCGCCTTTTTCCAAAATGTCGGAATGGAGTCTGAACCGCAGTAACCCATAGAAGAACGAAGACCGCCCAGCATCTGGTGGATAACCGTCGCGATAGTACCGCGATACGGTACACGGCCTTCGATACCTTCGGGTACCAGTTTGTCCGCTGCCGTACCTTCTTGGAAATAACGGTCCGTACTACCCTTGGTCATCGCACCGATACTTCCCATACCGCGGTAAGATTTATACTGGCGGCCCTGGTACATGATCGTCTCACCCGGAGACTCTTCCGTACCCGCTAGTAGGGATCCGGCCATAACACAGCTGGCACCTACAGCCAACGCTTTGGCAAGGTCTCCCGAATATTTGATACCGCCGTCAGCGATAACAGGTACACCGTGAGGACGGGCAGCTGCCGCACACTCATCAATCGCCGAGATCTGAGGAACACCCACACCGGCGACAATACGTGTCGTACAGATCGATCCCGGTCCGATACCGACTTTAACCGCATCGGCACCCGCTTTGATCAGTGCTTCTGTTGCTTCGGCAGTCGCGACATTACCTGCGATGATATCGATCTCCATCTCTTTTTTAATAGCGGCTACCGTATCCAGGATACCTTTGGAGTGACCGTGGGCCGAGTCAAGAACCAGTACGTCGACACCGGCGTCTACAAGCGCCTTGGCACGGTCCATCTGGCCTACACCGATAGCGGCACCGACACGAAGGCGTCCGAAATCATCTTTGTTGGCAATCGGATAGGCGATCTTCTTTTTGATATCTTTGATCGTTACAAGACCTTTGAGATGCCCCTCTTCGCTGACAATCGGAAGCTTTTCGATACGGTTGTCATGCATCATCTGCTTGGCATCTTCAAGGCTGATACCCTCTTTTGCGGTAATAAGCTGCTTGGTCATCACATCAGCGACCTTTTTGCTCATGTCGTTTTCAAAACGCATGTCACGGCTTGTCAAAATACCCAATAGCTTGTTGTGGGCGTCTACGACAGGGAATCCTGAGAAGTTCGTCTCGTTCATCAGTTCAAACGCTTCGCCCAGCGTCGCTTCCGGAGCGATATAAAGCGGATCTGTGATGATACCGTTTTCACTTTTTTTGACTTTTTTGACCTGGGCTACCTGAGCCTCGATATCCATGTTTTTATGGATGATACCGATACCGCCAAGATGTGCCATTGCGATAGCCGCCTGATACTCGGTTACCGTATCCATCGCCGCTGATACCATCGGGATGTTCAGTGAGATGTTGCGTGTCAGTTTGGTAGAGATATCGACCTCTTTAGGAAGTACCTCAGAGTACTGAGGGACAAGTAGTACATCTTCAAATGTTAATGCTCTTTTTTTAATATTCATGGGTGACTTCCTTTTTTAGTTTTTAAGTTGTTTTTCTAAGCTGCTTGCGCCGTCAAAAAGTGTCTGCTCTTCGAAGGCATTTGCGATAAGTTGAAGACCTACAGGCATCCCGTTGCTCCCTTTGGAGACAGGCAACGAGATCGCCGGCAGACCCGCCAAGTTGACAGAGATCGTATACATATCCGATAGGTACATATCCAGCGGATTCTCTTTTTCACCGAATTTAAAGGCTGTAGACGGTGCTACAGGGCTGAGGATAAGGTCAACATCTTTAAAGACGCTGTTGTAATCCTCTTTGATCTTTTGGCGTACTTTTTGCGCTTTGACATAGTACGCGTCATAGTAACCGCTTGAGAGTACGAAGTTACCCAGCATGATACGGCGCTTGACCTCTTCGCCGAAACCGTTGCTTCGGCTTTCGATGAAAAGCTCTGATAGGTTTTTGGCATCCTGGGCCTGGTTACCGTAGCGGATACCGTCGAAACGGGCCAGATTGGTCGCCGCTTCGGCTGTTGCCGTAATATAGTAAGCGGAGATGTAATATTTCGCATCCATCAGCTGCTTCTCTACGATATGGTGACCGGCCGCTTTAAGCGCATCGATCGCCTTGGCATAAGCATCTTTGACATCCTGGCTCGCTTCCTTGATATACTCAGGAAGTACGGCGATCGTCAATTTTCTGTCGCTGTTGAGGTTCGGCGCTACCGGTGTGTACTCGACATCCGCAGAGGTAGAGTCCATCGGGTCGTAACCGCTTAGGATGTCATATAAAATGGCTGCATCTTCGACATTCTGTGTGATCGGTCCGATCTGGTCAAGGCTGCTTCCGTAAGCACCCAGACCGTAACGGGATACGCGTCCGTAAGTCGGCTTCATCCCCACGACGCCACAAAAGGCCGCCGGCTGGCGGATCGATCCGCCCGTATCCGAACCCAATGCCGCCACAGCGACACCGGCCGCAACTGCTGCAGCCGATCCGCCCGAACTGCCGCCCGGTACATACTCCGTGTTGACCGGATTGAGTGTCTTGCCGTAGAAGCTGCTCTCGGTCGAGCTACCCATAGCAAACTCATCCATATTGGCACGCCCAAAGGCAGAGAGGTTGTTGGCAAGCATCTTTTCGATGACGGTTGCAGAGTAGGGTGCCACGTACCCTTGTAGGATGTTGCTGCCGCTTGTCACGGACCACCCTTTGACTTGGATATTATCTTTGATCAGGATCGGTACACCGTCACCAAGACTCTCTGTCCCGACATAGGCATTGAGCTCTTTATTGGCTTCGATCTTCTCGATAAGCTCTTTTTTAAGGTTTTCCAGAGCTTCTTTATCTAGTGCGAGTGCTTCTTTAAGGGTAACCACCTACGCTTCCTTTTTTTGGGATAATTTCTTTTTTTTAGCTAAAACAGCCCAGATCCCCGCTGCAGTGATCGTAAGCAGCACGGCAATCGTCGCAAAGACAAACCATAACGGTATCGGCTGGTCGATGCTAGGCATTGAGAACCTCGTCACAACGTTCACATAGCGTTTCGTCATCTTTGGAGTGAAGCTTCCAACAACGCGGACACTTCTCTAACGTCGCTTTTTTGATCGTGTAGGTCACACCCTCATGCTCAAAGCTTCCGACACTCTCACCGCCGCATTCAGAAGCGACTCCCGATACGACAAACCAATCTTCGCGGTCTTTGGCGTCCAGGGAGAGGATATCCATCTCTTTGGTCTCAAGTTCGAGTTCCAAAGTACTTTTGATCAGCTTCTCTTTTTTCAACCCGTCGATGATCTCATAGAACTTCTCTCTGACAACCGTCAGTTTGTCACTTCTTAATGTAGAAGCGACTTCCGGAACCGCCTGGTAGGTAAAGTCGAAGATATCTTCACCCTCACCTTTGATCGCTGCAGGAAGCGATTCGTAGATCTCATCAGCCGTATAGGTCAGGATCGGTGCCAAAAGACCCAGCATCGAACGCAGGATATAGGCCATCGATGTCTGTGTCGCACGGCGGGTCTTGGCATTTTTGTCGTCACAGTAGAGACGGTCTTTGGTGATGTCAAGGTAGATACCCGAAAGTTCGTTGACGATAAAGTTGTTCAAAATACTCATACCGCGGACAAACTCATAGGCGCTAAACTGCGTATGGACGTCATCCATGACCGTTTTTGCCTTTGCCAAGATCCATGCATCAAGTGCCCCCAGGGACTCTAACGGCGCGAACTCTTCCATATCGGAGATCGATGCCAAAAGGAAACGGAAGGTGTTTCGGATCTTTCGGTACTGGTCTGCCGTCTGCTTCAAGATACCGTCAGAGATCTTAAGATCCCCCTGGTAGTCAGATAGGGCTACCCAAAGACGCAGGATCTCAGAACCGTACTGTTTCAAAACGGCATCCGGGGCAACGACGTTACCCTTGGACTTACTCATCTTCTCACCCTTGCTGTCGACGGTGAATCCGTGTGTCAAGACCTTCTTATACGGAGCCAGGCTGTTGACTGCTGTACTAAGAAAGAGTGAAGACTGGAACCATCCGCGGTGCTGGTCGCTTCCCTCTAAATAGAGGTCGGCCTGGTAGTTACCCGCATCATAGTTCCGGCTTTTAAGGACCGCATTCCATGTGGAGCCCGAGTCAAACCATACATCCAGGATATCGGTCACCTTTTCAAGCTCTTCCGGTTTATAGCCTGAACCCGGGTAGAGCATCTGGGCGATATCCAGCTCATACCAGGCATCCGAGCCCTGCTGTTCGATGATCATCGCGATAAAGTTCAGTACCTTCTCTTCAGTGATGATCTCACCTGTCGCCTTGACACGGAAGAACGCGATCGGCACACCCCAGTCGCGTTGTCTCGAGATACACCAGTCCGGACGGTTCTCTACCATCGCATTGATACGGTTGCGTCCCCACTCCGGGATAAAGTCGGTCTTTTTGATCTCATCAAGCGCGATCTCCCGCAGTGTG
>JBFEYF010000060.1:0-9588 GCA_041562295.1 Sulfurimonadaceae bacterium | reverse complement strand
GTCAAGGAACAGTACGGATATAAAATCATTACCGATTTTCACGAACCGAACCAGGCCAAGCCGGTTGCCGAGGTGGCGGATATCCTGCAGGTACCCGCATTTTTATGCCGCCAGACAGACATGCTTGTCGAAGCCGCCAAGACGAATGCGGTGGTCAATATCAAAAAGGGTCAGTTTATTAACCCCAACGACATGAAATACTCCGTTGCCAAAGCGCTTAAGACGCGCGGTTGCGATACGGTAAGCTATGAGAATGCAAAAAAGCATGATATCTGGCTGACAGAACGGGGAAGTACCTTCGGTTACGGTAACCTGGTAGTCGATATGAGAAGTCTGCCGATCATGCGTGAATTCGCCCCGGTACTATTTGACGCGACACACTCGGTTCAGATGCCCGGAGCTGCGGGCGGAAAGACAGGCGGAGATTCGAGTATGGTCCCATATCTTGCCAAAGCGGCTGCGGCTACAGGTGTAGACGGCTTCTTCTTTGAGACCCATTTTGACCCAAGCGTTGCACTGAGCGACGGACCGAATATGGTAAAATTAGACCAATTAAAAAAGCTTATACCTCTTTTGGGACAGATCGGCGAACTCAGTCAAACGGTATAAAATAAAAAGTAAGGAAAGTATATGAAAATTGTAGAAGGTAACTTAAGACTTGAGGGCAATGAAAAGATTGCCATTATCAACGGAAGATTTAACCATATTATTACAGACCGTCTTGTAGAAGGGGCAAAAGATGCATTCTTGCGCCACGGCGGCAATGAAGCGAATCTTGAGCTGATCCTTGTACCGGGTGCGTTTGAGATTCCCTTTGCATTGAAAAAAGCACTGGAATCGGGCAAATATGACGCCATCTGTTGTGTCGGTGCCGTTATCCGCGGTGCGACACCCCATTTTGACTATATCTCTGCGGAAGCTACTAAAGGGATCGCTTCGGTGACTTTGGAGTACGGTAAACCGGTATCCAACGGTGTCCTAACAACCGAATCTATCGAACAGGCGATCGAAAGAGCCGGAAGTAAAGTCGGTAACAAAGGTGCCGAAGCGATGACGACGATCATCGAGATGCTGGATCTTTACAAAAAGATGGAACAGTAATGGCGACACGTCATCAAGCCAGAGAAGCCGTTATCTCGCTGCTTTATGCCTATGATGTGGGTAATGTCGAAATAGCCAAGCATGCCGAAGATATTCTGGAAGAGAAAAAGATCCGTAACAAACAAAGAGAGTTTGCCATGGGTCTTTTCCAGGGGACTTTGGATGACCTGGAAAATATCGATAAGAAGATTGTAGAGAACCTCAAAGAGTGGGATTTTGAGCATCTCGGAAATATCGAGCGTGCGATCTTACGTTTGGGTACGCATGAGGTCTTGACATCAGAACTGGATCCCGCGGTGATCATCAATGAAGCGATCGAACTGGCAAAAAGACTCTGTTCTGACCAGTCTCCGAAGTTTATCAACGGCGTCTTAGACGGCGTAAGCAAGCACAAAAACGACTAACTTCATAATAAAACGCTTAACGAAACCACACATAGCGTGACAGAGGGCCTAATTTTAGGTTCGGCTGTTATAGTGCTGTGAACAACACAAAATTATTGCAGGCTGGCAGGAAGAGAAATTGAAAAGATATCTACTACTTATTCTGGCTACGTTGACATTGGCTGCCGCCGGTGATTATGTCGTAAAAAAGAGCCCCTACAGCGTGGATCGGACCGTAGAGCGTTTTAAAGCGATCATTGCCAAAAAAGGTTTTACGCTTTTTAGCGTGATCGACCATAAAGCCAATGCCGAGTCGGCGGGACTGACCATGCCGGAGCTGAAAGTTGTCATTTTCGGCAATCCCAAGGGCGGAACTTTGCTGATGCAAAAGGACCCCCGTATGGGCCTGGAACTTCCGCTGAAAGTGGCTGTCTATCAAGACAGCGAAGGGGTCAAACTAATCTATAAAAACCCCGAAGCCTACAGTGATGCCTTTAAGGTTAAGGGTCATAAGGTGATTGAAAAGATGATTGTAGGACTGGACCGCCTGACCAGTGCCGCAGTCAATTAGGAGAGATGATGGAACGTATTAGCAAAGAAGAAGCTATCCGCCTTATCAAAGAGGGTGATCTTAAAGAGCTTGGAGAGCGTGCAACCGCCGTTAAAAAAGAGCTGCACCCGGATAATATCACTACCTTTATCGTGGATCGCAATATCAACTATACCAATGTCTGCTGGGTGGATTGCAAGTTTTGCGCATTTTACCGCCATGCCAAGGATGAGGATGCTTATGTCCTAAGCTATGAAGAGATCGATCAGAAGATCGACGAGCTTATAGCCGTAGGCGGTACACAGATACTTTTCCAGGGCGGAGTCCATCCCAAACTCAAAATCGAGTGGTACGAGGATCTAGTCGAACACATCCATAATAAATATCCGACGATCACGATTCTCGGGTTTTCGGCTATAGAGATCGATTATATCGCCCGTATCTCCAAGATCAGTGCCAGAGAGGTATTGCGGCGCCTCAAAGCCAAGGGAATGGATGCGATGCCGGGTGCCGGTGCTGAAATTCTCAGTGACCGCGTACGGGACATCGTTGCACCCAAAAAACTGGATGCCGCACGCTGGGTAGAGATCCATAAGATGGCTCATGAAGAGGGACTGACCACCAGTGCTACGATGATGTTCGGTATGGTCGAGACGGATGAGGAGATTGTGGAACACTGGTCGATGCTGCGTGATCTGCAGGATATCACCGGAGGCTTTACCGCTTTTATCATGTGGTCGTTCCAAAGCCAAAACACCAAGCTGATCGAAGAGATCCCCGATATCGAAAAACAGTCCTCAAACCGCTATCTGCGACTTTTGGCCGTGGCACGTCTCTTTTTGGACAATATACCCAATATCCAAAGCTCATGGGTGACGCAGGGACCGTTTATCGGACAGATGGCACTGCACTTTGGAGCCAATGACCTGGGCTCTACGATGATGGAAGAGAACGTCGTAAAAAGTGCGGGTGCAAGCTTTAGAATGGGACAGGATCAGATGATCCATCTGATTAAAGATGTGGGCGAGATCCCTGCCAAACGTAATACCGTCTACGATATTTTGGAGCAGTATGCGTGAGATATCTGATTCTATTTTTAATGAGTGTAGGAGCCTTGATGGCGAGTGAAGTTTTGACCTTGGATAATGAATATAAGAGTGCGGTTGTCTTTGAACAGGACACCAATTTACCGATCGTATCGATGCAGCTGGTCTTTCAGCAAAGCGGCGCTATCGAAGATGGCAAGAAGCCGGGTTTAGCCAAGCTTGTTGCCAAACTTTTAGGCGAGGGTACCAAAAAGATGGGTTCTGCCGCTTTCGCAGAAGCTTTGGAGTCTAAAGCGATCCATCTTTCAGCATCCAACGGAACGGAGACCTTTGTATTTGAGCTCTCTTCATTGAAAGAGGAGTTTGCCGAAGGCGTCAAAGCGTTTCAGTCGCTTTTACAGGACCCTAACTTTACGCAGGAAGCTTTGGATCGTATCAAGACGAAAATGATCGGTGCCTTGATGCAAAAAGAGAATGATTATGATTTTGTGGCTAACCGCGAACTTAAAAAACTTCTTTTCGAAAAAACCTCTTTAGCCAATCCTGCATCGGGTACGGTTGAAAGTCTTAAGGAGATCACGCTTGATGATGTGATCACTTTTTACCGTGAGCATATCGTACAGGCCAAAGCGATCGCAGTGATCGGGGGTGACCTGAGTGCCCAAGAGGCAAAAAGCTTTGCACACGAGCTGATCGCTGTCCTGCCACAGGGTACAGAACCAAAACTGGTAAGCGCAAAGGTCCGAGAGACTCCCAAAGAGATAACCGTAACGCGTGATACCCAGCAGGCGTATATCTATTTCGGTTCCCCTTTTTATCTGGATGTAGACAGCTCTGATTATTATAAGGCGAGGGTCGCGCTTTATATCCTGGGCACCGGGGGATTCGGTACCCGTTTGATGGAGGAGATCCGTGTTAAAAGAGGTCTGGCTTATTCTGCGTATGCCCGTATGTCCGTGAACCGTTCGCACGCTTATGTTACGGGGTATCTTCAGACAAAGATCGAAAGCGGCGAAGAGGCATTGAAAATTGTCAAATCGGAGTTTGAACGTTTTGTCAAAGAGGGTGTGACCCAAAAAGAGCTTGATGCGGCCAGGGAGTTTTTACTGGGAAGCGAACCGCTTCGTACCGAGACCCTTTCCCAGCGTTTATCACGTACGTTCTTGAATTTTTATAGAGAACTTCCGTTCGATGCCACCCAGCGTGAATTGGATGCTATAGCCTCCTTGCGCCTGGAAGATCTCAACAGCTTTATCAAGCAGCATGACGAGATCTTGGATCTTAGTGTGGTAACATTGACAAAATAGCGATGATTGCACCCGAAGATCAACATTTTCTGGAGAAGATCGGGTGTGATACGATCATCGACCTTGCTCTGATCGTACCCTCATCCTTTGAGGATACGACACTCTATACTCTGCCTCAGTTTGGCAAAAAACAGGCGCTTCTGGCTACAGTACTCTCTACGCAGAAACTGAATAAAAACCTCAAAGTCGAACTCTTTAGCAAAAACCTTAACCTTAAATTTTCAGCCATGATCTTCCACCCCAAACCCTATCACTATGCGATTTTTAAAAAAGATGAACAGATGGTCCTTTACGGTGTTTTGGAGCATACGGCATGGGGCATTCAGATGGCCCAGCCCAAAAAGATTGCCAAAGTGGGTGAGGTAATAGCCAACTATCCCAGCCGGGTCCGATCTGACACCCACCAGCGACTGGTTAGAACCTATATCACGGAAGAGAACCTGGTAGCCGAAGGTCTTCCTCTGCCATTGGCCCAGACAATTGTAAATATCTTTTACAGATCAAAAGAGGAGATAGAACACTATAATATTCACGGGGTGAGTGAAAAAGAGCGGTATGCACTGAAGTTTGCAGAGTGTTTGAACTATATGAAAAAGCTGCAAAAGAAGCGTTTTGAGTTCCCTTCGCTCTCGCATGATCCCGTGGAAGCTGACAGCTGGATCAAGAGTCTGCCTTTTGCCCTGACGCAGGATCAGCAACATGCTCTTGAAGATATCTATACCGACCTTGCAAAGCAAAAAAGTGCCAAGCGCATGGTTATCGGGGATGTCGGTGCCGGTAAGACGATGGTGATTTTGGCAACAGCCTGGATGAACCAAAAACACCGTACGATCCTTATGGCTCCTACGACTTTGCTTGCGATGCAGCTGTTTGAGGAGGCCCAGAAGTTTTTACCTACGTTAAAAAGTCTGTTAGTGACCAATAAGCATAATAAAAACAGCAATCTTTTCGAGTATGATTTTATCATCGGAACCCATGCTCTTTTATATAAAGAGCTGCCCGAAGCGACAGTGGTGATGATAGACGAACAGCACCGCTTCGGTACCAAACAGCGTCATATGATTGATAAGATGCTGCAAGTTGATGAGAAACGTCCCCATGTCTTTCAATTCTCTGCCACACCCATACCCCGTACCCAGGCTATGGTCAATTCCGCTTTATTGGATGTCTCATTGATCGAGCAGACCCCGTTTAAAAAAGATATCACGACCAAAGTGATCGGCAGATCCTCCTTCCCTGAACTGATCGAACATATCAAGCAGGAGATAGCGGATAAAAAGCAGGTTCTTATTATCTACCCGCTAGTAGAGGAGTCGGAGGTGATTGAGTACCAGTCGATCGACGAAGCCCGAAGCTTTTGGGAACGAAAGTTTGAGGGTGTCTATGTCACGCACGGAAAAGATAAGGATAAAGACCAGGCGCTTTTAGCGTTTAGGGAAAAAGGGACGATTCTCGTAGCGACTACGGTAGTAGAAGTCGGTATCTCTTTGCCCCGTTTATCCACGATCGTTATTGTGGGTGCGGAACGGCTTGGATTTGCGACGTTGCATCAGCTGCGGGGTCGTGTCAGCCGGACGGGACTTAAAGGGTACTGTTATCTGTATACGCAGCAGCCAGCATCCAAACGCTTAGAAGATTTTTCCAAAGTAACGAACGGATTTGATATTGCGGCTTTGGATCTTGAGTATCGGCAGGGGGGTGATCTCTTAAGCGGTAAACGCCAAAGCGGTTCTAAATATCTGTGGTTTAACGAAGCGGAAGATGAATCTTTAGCCCAGGATGTGAAGCGTTATTTGGAGCGCAGTTAAACCGGGAAGAGCCCGATTCAACCTCTTTTTTAATAAAGACCGAATTTATTATCGTTGCGTTTATGGATCACGCGTGTTTTGTTTTCATGGTCATTAAAGATCAAGAACTGCTGGTTGCTCTCTTTGAGCATGTTAAGCGCCTCTTCGATCTCAAGCGGTTTGTGAAGTTCAAGATCCATCGGAACGATCTCATCTTCAGTCCCTTCACTGTTTTCGGCAAGTGCATCATAACTGCTCTGTTCAATACCCTCGCTTTTATGTTCTGTGATCTTGTCATGGTGACGTCTCAAGACTTTGTTGGCGCGGTCCATCGCAATATCGATAGCTGCATAAAGATCTTTGTCTCTTTGTTTGATAACTACGGTGTTTTTATGCGGAAGGTTGATGGTAAATTCGATGCTGACACCGTTTTTACCTTTTTTCTCTTCACCGGAAACGATAGCGCGAATAGAGATAATATCCAGGTTATATTTTTCTAATGTGCTTACTGCGCCATCAATATACTCTTTAATCGAATCAGTCAATTCGATATGTCTTCCAACAACTTGCATGTTCATTTGGAATCCTTTCTAACTTCTTTGTATATATATTCTATCACACCTTTGCATTTAAAGAAGCTTAACCCCTAAAGATAAGGATCGTCTACGGTTTTTGAAGTGTGCGGCGATGGTACCGGATGGGCGGATTGGTATCGGTGGCCGTGACATAGACATCGATCAGTACCGTCCCGTTGGATTCGGCTGTAGCGATAGCCCCGGCACCGTTTAGGCTGCTGCATCCGGCGATGGAACCCAAACCTATATAGCGTATCGTGGTATTGATATCAAAGAGTTTGCTGCCGCTGTCAGGCGAATAGGTTGCGTTGATCTGATTGACGCAGTTGCCTGTTGTTGTACGGTCATGACCCGATATGGCCAAAAGGGCAAACTCTGTAGCACTTTTGGCCAACAGCTGTGCCTGCTCTTTAAGATAGATATCTTTGGTCTGACTCGATGTCTGTGTGGTATAGGAGATCATGATAGCCATCATCGAAGAGAGAACAACGAGTAAAAAGATAGCGACTATTAGCGTAAAACCGGAACGTTGATTTCTCATCAAAATATCGCCTTTTCTTTACAGATCGCATAGCTGTCGGATGCGGCGTTATACAAAGTGTCGGTACCGACACAAAGCTGCACTTTCAAAATCGAACCCACCTGCTGGAAGATAAAGTTGGTAACGTTCTCCATAAGCAGGGCACTTTGTGTCGTATTGGCATCATAGCGTTCCCCGTTCCATGGCTGATAGTTGTAGTAAAGTCTCAGATCTCCCGTATTGCTGTTGTATTCAAGTGCATAGGCGGTATAGCTCAAAAGATAGTTTTCATAAACCTCGTTGGCACTGCCCCTAAAGTCTGCACCGTTTTCGGCACGAAACGTTATATTGGTATCGGCATAGACCGGATGGGTAAGGTTGGCATCACTTGCATACCAGCCAAAGTCCTGGACACTTCCCTGTGCATCGGGATAGATAAGGACGGCACTTTTGGAAGAGTTGGTGTTGGTTGTCAGTGATAGGGTGCCGTAGGATAGCTGGTTCATGATCTGGTCAGCATAAGTGAGGTTACTGCCGGGGGTACTTAACTGGTTGCCGTTACTGTTGGAAAGATCGATGAATCCGCTGTAACCCGGTTGCATATAGGTGGAGGCATTGGTATCGGCGATACCGCGTAAAGCTTCATTGGCTACACCGACCCATTCAAGTGTATAGATAGCATTGGCGGGGGCGGCACCGGATTCGACGGAGACAAAAGTTCCGGCAGAGGGGTCTCCCATAATAACGCTGTTTTTGACCCGGTGAGCCAGTCTGTTACTGATCTGATCCAAAGCCAGCTGTGTTTTGTTCTCGATCTCGTTTTGCGTTCGGCTTTCGTAATAGCTGTTATAGACCTGGATAAAGATTTCGCTGCCGATCGTACTGATGACACCGATGATGACAATGACGGCGATCAGCTCAATGAGGGTAAACGCTTTTTTCAATTGAAGGTCCTTGAAACGACTTCACTCTCACCGATATTGGAACTGTAGCTTCTGAGCGTAAAGAGTGTCGTCGCTTCGCCGTTTATCGTTGTTCCTACGGTGATAAGTATCCGTTTGATATTGGATCGGTCTATTGTGGGCAGGTCAAACTCAAATGTGCCGATGGAGCTGTTGGCGTAGTTGGCATTATCGAATGCATAACTGTTTTGAACATTGATGGTATAGGTTCTTTTATAGCCGTCACTTTCGGTATCAATGGTGACAAGATTGGCTGCAGTGTTGTGGAAATCATCCAGGTCATCAGCGGTACCGTTATCATCCGCATCCATGCCTAAAGCGGAGCTGTTGGTCTCAGTGGAGTACATATAGCGTCTGCCCGTTACCTGGAAGTGGCCCATGCGAAAACGGGTCGTATTTCTCTCAAGTTCACTGTCCGCAATTGCGGAGTTGATATCAAGAACCTTTGCAATCGAGACGGTCTCATTATCCTGGCTGCTTGCCTCATCCCATTTGTAACTCAATATCTGTGCCATTTTTGCTGTTGCCGCGTAGATGGCTTCCTGGTTGATCGTCATCTCCCGGCTCTTGGCATCCTGAATCAGAATCGTAGGAAGAGCCGAGACGATAAAGCCGAGCACCACGATGGTCACAATGAGCTCGATCAGTGTAAAAGCGGCTCTTTTTACCAATTGATTCTCCTGTTGGTCGTTTTGGATGATTCGCTGTCAACCTGGCTTGAGGTGTTGACCTTGCCTGCCCAGTTACTGTTGCTGTTATAAAATTCCAGTAAGAAAGTGTTGGTCAAAGCGGAATTGTCAAAGCGGTTATAGATGAGCCAGGGGCTTGAGTCCATGGAAACTTTGGTCTTAAACGGATAACCGATGTTTCCAATGTTATTAAAGGTGACGTTCATATCCCGCATACCGTTGCTGGTGGTGTTATAGGTAAAAGTTGTCTGGTTCTCGTTGGTTGACCCTTTGATAAAGTTTTGTGCGGCAGTACCGTAGGTAGCTTCACTGGTGTGCGGCATAAAACGGTACCAGTTCACATCATCGGGACTCTCTTGGGTTAAGCCGTAAGCACTGCAGTTAGTTGTACAGTAGGCTTCATAATAGATCTGGAAGTTGGATGCAGATCCGTCGATGCGGTAGCGCGGTGCATGGGCACGCCCGTATAAGAACGTCAGATTACTGTCTGCTGCTAATGTACCCTTGGGATCAAAGGCTGTTTTCAGATCTGCCATCGATTGGCAGTCGATTGCAGTTTCACAGGAGATATTGAGATCTGAGAGGTGGATACGTTGAGGTTCCTTGGGCTGTGTCACGTTGCGCTCATAGTTAACGTGAAGGCCGAAGTTAGGTATGGTGCCGGCATT
>JBFEYF010000059.1:0-9603 GCA_041562295.1 Sulfurimonadaceae bacterium | reverse complement strand
TTCCTTCAGCTCCACGACTTTGGCAAAAGCTTCCCTTGAGGCGTTGGCATAAGGTGTCAGTGTCCTTTTATATGTTGCATAGACAGCTGATGTATTGTTTTGGATCTCATCTTTGGTCAAGGAGCTCATCAGTTTCAGTGAATTGTCTAAAAAGAGCATCGTTGATTTTTTTGCAGAGTGGATCAGCTCTTTGGTTTTCTCATCTGAGATATTTGAGCTTAATGCATCAAAAGAGGTGTTGATCTTTCCGATACGGTCTTTCAGTTTTTGAATATTTTTTGTATAGTCGCCGCCCAGCATAATATCACGTGTAGTACGGCTGATGTAGTTCAGGTTTTTCTCAATCTCCAGCGTATCGATCTCACCTTTGGTCGAACTGTTTTGCAGATCGTTATATTGAGCTCCGATACTCGCTAACGCCATATAGACAAAAATAGCCGCACCGACAACCGATACCGCCACCGTTATTATCAAATAATTCATCTTCTGTTTGATGCTTAATGCATTCATTAACTTATTCATACCATACCTTCACAACAAATAACCGAAAACGCCAGAAGCACCATTTCTTCGGCATCTCTGCACTATAGTAACACATTATTTCACTCTGTAATTCTAAAATCCTCTTTTTTTCTTCTCAAAAAATCATTTTTTAAAGATAAGAGATACTTATTTACAACCTTTGTCTATGAAGTGATACTTTTTTTCACTATGTCTACAGCTTGACTAAATATACTTTAGTCTATATGACTAAATGTTTATGATATTTCTTGCTTTACACCTCTATTTTTTTGTATACTCTCACCTGTAATTTCAATAAGGAGATTTTTATGGCAAAACATCAGTTTCAAACTGAAATCAATCAACTCTTAAAACTTATGATCCACTCTTTATACTCCAATAAAGAGATCTTTTTGCGAGAGCTTGTATCTAATGCCAGCGACGCCTTAGATAAACTCAACCACCTCACATTGACAGACGATGCTTACAAAAGTATCGATTTCCATCCGCGTATTGATATCACATTCGACAAAGATGCTAAAACACTTAGTATTGCCGACAGCGGTATCGGGATGAATGAAGAGGACCTGGTAGAACACCTGGGTACGATTGCAAAGTCCGGTACGAAAGCGTTTTTGGAAAACCTATCCGGTGATGCGAAAAAAGACTCCCAGCTTATCGGTCAGTTCGGTGTCGGTTTTTATGCCTCATTTATGGTTGCCGACAAAGTAGAGGTAACCTCTAAAAAAGCGGGTGAAGATAAAGCCTACACCTGGATAAGCAGCGGAGAAGGCGAATATGAGATCGTAGATGCCCAGCGTGACAGCCACGGTACTACCATTACGATGCATCTTAAGCAAGATGATGAGGAGTTTTTAGAAAGTTACCGCCTGCAAAATATTATCGAGAAGTACTCCAACCATATTCCGTTCCCGATCTTTATGGAAAAAGAGCACTACAAGCCTGCGGAAAAAGAGGGTGAAGATCCGACAACGGAGATCAAAGTCGAACAGATCAATAAGGCATCGGCACTTTGGACGATCAGCAAATCGGAACTTAAAGATGAAGATTATAAAGATTTTTATAAATCCATCTCCCATGACAGCGAAGATCCGATTGCCTGGATTCACAATAAAGCCGAAGGTACTTTAGAGTATACAACACTCTTTTATATCCCTTCCAAAGCACCTATGGATCTCTACCGTGTAGACTATACACCGGGTGTCAAGCTTTATATCAACCGCGTCTTTATCACCGATGATGACAAAGAGCTGCTGCCGACATACCTTCGTTTTCTCAAAGGTGTCATCGACTCAGCCGACCTTCCGTTGAATGTCAGCCGCGAGATCCTTCAAAACAATGCTATTTTGGAGAAGATCAAAAAGACATCGGTGAAAAAAGTGCTTTCAGAACTTAGCAAAATGGCTAAAAAAGATAACGAAAACTACAAGAAGTTTTATAAAGAGTTCGGCCGTGTACTTAAAGAGGGCCTTTATAACGACTTTGAAAACAGAGAAAAGATCCTTGAGCTTCTTCGCTTCACGACACTGAACCAGGGTGAAGATGTCACCTTGGATAGCTATATCGAAAAGATGGCCCAAGGGCAGGAAGATATCTACTTTATAACCGGTACGGATGAGCAGGTTCTTAAAAACTCTCCGGTTTTAGAACAGTTTAAATCCAAAGGGTATGATGTCCTGATCTTGGCTGATGAGATCGATAATATCGTCTTCCCGATGGTAAACGAATACAAAGAGAAAAAACTTGTTAACGTCACCGATGCCAAGCTTGATGATTCTGAAGAGAGTAAAAAAGAGGCCGAAAAGCTCAATGAAGAGTACAAAGACCTTCTCAAAGAGATCAAAGAGATCCTTGCTGAAAATGTTAAGGATGTTAAAGTATCCACACGTCTGAGCGAATCTCCTGCATGTGTCGTCGATGACAAAGATGATCCGAGTTTTGCGATGCAGCAGATGATGAAACAGATGGGTCAGGATTTCGGTGAAGCTCCCAAGCCGATTTTAGAGATCAATCCCAAACATGAGCTGCTAACCAAACTGCATGAAACACGTGACCAGAATATGGTGACGGATATTGCGAACCTTCTGTTAGACCAGGCACATCTTGCTGACGGCAGAGAGCTGAACAATCCTGCAGAGTTTATTGCACGTCTTAACCGTGTAATGGCAAAAGCTCTTTAATCTTCCAGGGGCTTCGGCCTCTTCTCTCTTTAACAAATATCCTAGAATAACCGTACAAAACTGCAAAATCACCATAGATATACTCTCATTTTGACAGAGATGTGATGATCACTGTTATCGATATAAAGATGGTAAAAAAACGGGGAGTAAAAAGTAGGTATTTACAGGCTCAAAGCCTGTAAAGAAGGAATTACGCAGATGCTTTAGCTTGTGCTTCTTTAGCGTATTTTTCACCAAGATCAAAAGCTTTTTTGTTTGCTTCATGAACCTTGGCAGGTACTTTAGAAAGCATCGTTTTGATAAGCGTATCTCTCTCGATAGCGTCCTGTAGTGTATTTGCGATAGCAAGTGCAACAACAGACTGAGTAATAACGTTACCGACTTCCTCTTTTGCGATTGTAATAATCGGGATTTCGATGATGTTCCAAGTTTTACGGTCTTCATCAGTCGGTTTTACAAGGAATGGGTCAACAACGATTGTACCACCCTTAGAAACACCGTCTTTGAATAGGTCATAACTTTTCTGAGCAACAGAAAGCATGAAATCGATCTCACCGTCATTTGCATACGGGTAGAAGATCTCATCATCATCAAGAGTGATATCAACAACCGTTGGACCACCACGTACCTGAGATGTATATGTTGCTGTTTTTAGTCCGTAACCGCCAAGTGCGATTTTCGCTGCTGCGAAGATCTCACCTGCAAGAAGAACACCTTGTCCACCGACACCGGTAAATCTCATAATTTGTCTAGCCATTATTGTGTCTCCTTAAATCTTTTTCGCGAAGTCGTCTTGACTGATAACTTTACGCTTACCTTGGTGGTAATCAATAACATCTTTATACATGTCAGTGTATTCACGAGCCTCTGTATCGTGGTGTAGAATACCTGTAGGGAAGATGTTAAGCTGCTCTTCCGGAGAAAGCGCTTCCCACTTTTTAAGTGGAAGAGTAATCTTGTCGATCCACTCAAGGTTTTCCATAGCTGACTGCATCTTGTTCTTACGACCAAGGTTGATGTGACAGTTGGAAAGGATATCAAGGTAAGAGAAACCTCTGTGCTCTAGAGCTTTAACAAAAACCTTCTCAAGTTTCTTAGGATCAAGCATCGTCTCACGGGCAACGAAAGATGCACCGGCTGCGATACCAAGTTTACAAGCATCAAAAGTCGGGTCAATGTTACCAGACTTCTGAGATACTGTCCACATACCCTGTGGAGTCGTAGGAGAAGTCTGAGAGTTTGTTAGACCGTAGATGAAGTTGTTGATAATGATCAAAGTGATGTCGATGTTACGACGTGCACCGTGGATCGTGTGGTTACCACCGATCGCTAGAGCATCACCGTCACCGGCAACACAAACAACATATTTATCAGGATGTACAGCTTTAACACCTGTCGCGAATGCAACAGTACGACCGTGAGTCGTATGAATCGTGTTGAAGTCTACATATGATGAGAAACGGCCAGAACATCCGATACCAGAAACAACACAAACGTCATCTTGGCTGATACCAAGCTTCTCTACTGCACGTACAAAAGCTTTAAGGATAACACCGTCACCACAACCCCAACACCAAAGTGTTGGCATCTTTTCAAGTCTTAAGTATTTATCATAGTTAAATGCCATATTAGAATACCTCTTTTACTTTATTTACAATTTCGTATGGAGAAATTGCACGACCGTTTACTTTATAAAGACCTTCAATATCAAGTCTTCCAGAAACACGCTCTACTTCCTCAGTGTACTGACGGATGTTAAGCTCAACACAAAGTACGTTTTTGATCTTGTCAGTGTACTTTTTGATAGAAGCTGCCGGGCTTGGCCATAGAGTAATAGGACGGAACAGACCCGCTTTGATACCATCAGCACGTAGGTGACGGATCGCCTCTTTCGCTGCTAGAGATACGGAACCGTAAGCGATTAGTAGAACTTCGCCCTCTTCTCCTGTCATGTCATCAAGCATAAACTCTTCGTTATACTCAATCTCGTCAGTATGATTCATTACCTTGTCTTCAAGACGCTGAATCAGTTTACGACAAGTCTCGATCTCCTCAGTAGGGAAACCTTTAGCGTCATGGTGAAGACCCGTAAAGTGGTAGCGGTAACCTTCAAACATCGGGTTAAGAACCGCTGCCTCATCCGGACCACACTCATATGGAAGATAATCTTCCGGAGCACCCTCGAAACGTTTACGTGGAACGATACCGGCTTTAACTTCTTCTTGAGTTGGAAGCATCGCTTTACCGTGCATGTGACCGATAGTCTCATCAGTAAGAACGAATACAGGCTGCATGAAACGGTCAGCTAGGTTGAACGCACGTACAACTTCTGTATAACACTCTTCCAGGTTACCAGCACAAAGTGTAATAGAACGGTAGTCACCGTGAGACGGGTTTTTAGCTTGACGAACGTCACCCTGTGATACACGAGTCGGAAGACCAGTAGATGGACCACCACGCATAACGTTGACAACAACCAAAGGAACCTCTGCCATCTGAGCAAGACCAAGGTTTTCCGCTTTTAGAGAGATACCAGGTCCAGATGTAGCTGTCATAGTACGAACACCGGCCATACCAGCACCTACAGCTGCTGCAACACCGGCAATCTCATCTTCCATTTGAATACATGTACCGCCAACTGCAGGCAGAAGGTCAGAAATTGTATGCATTACTTCAGATGATGGTGTAATCGGATAACCACCGAAAAAACGACATCCAGCATCAACTGCTGCCATTGCAGCCAGGTCATTACCAGTAGAAATTACTTCTCTTGTACCAGCCATTTTACTTCACTCCTTGTTGATCTAGAGACATATAATTGTTCGCCACAATTTGCTCTTGACGAGCTTTTGCATCATCAGTAAGTTTTGCAAACTTGTACTCTTTTTTATCTGCTACATAAATAGCAAAGTCAGGACATGTGAGCTCACACTCGTTACATCCGATACACGCTTCTGGATGGTCGACTGAAATCATCGCACCCAAAGTTGACGTAGAGTCATAACGCATACCTAAAACACCTGAAGGACATACTGATACACAGATGTCACAAGCTTTACAGTTATCTTTATTAACCCATACTGGCACATCACCAGGATATGGAATCATCGCACTTGCTGCCATATATTCTCCTCTTTACAAAGTTAAATTGTTATTGTTTTCGGTTGAGCTCAAATTTGCCTACGGCACATGAGACAATACTTTTGGCTTTCAGCCCGGCGGTTTCGAACCTGCCGAACGCTGCATCAGCCAAAGGATAACCGAGCTTTGTTAATAAATCTTTAAAATGTGCTTCCTGCACCTCGTTTTCGATAACAGCTGTTACCTTACGAGGCTCGCACGCTAGATCTACTTCAACCTCTTTGAAGCCCGCCTCAGTCAACTTTGTGGTGATCGTGTTGGCACAACCTCCACATCTGACATTGGCTACCTCAAAGCTTCGCTTCATTACTTACCTAGTACTTCCGCTACTGCTTTACCGATTTCTGCTGGACTTACAACAACTTTTACACCCGCTGCTTCAAGTGCTGCCATCTTTTCTGCCGCTGTACCGGCACCACCAGATACGATAGCACCTGCGTGACCCATACGTTTACCTTTTGGAGCCGTTTGACCCGCGATAAAGGCTACGACCGGTTTTGTGATGTTCTCTTTGATGAACTTTGCCGCCTGGATCTCAAGATCACCACCGATCTCACCGATCATAACGATCGCTTCTGTTTCCGGATCTGCTTCGAACATTGGTAGAAGCTGCTTGTAAGAAAGGCCGATGATCGGGTCACCACCGATACCGACTGCTGTCGTGATACCGAATCCCTCTTTAACTACCTGGTTTGTACCTTCGTATGTCAATGTTCCTGACTTAGAGATCAGACCGACATTACCTTTTTTGAAGATCGCGCCCGGCATGATACCGATCTTACACTCTTCAGCTGTGATGATACCTGGACAGTTTGGCCCGATTGTCATCATACCGTGCTTGACTGCATGAGCTTTCGCTTTTTGCATATCACGTACCGGAGCACCTTCAGTAATAATTACTGACAGTTCAATACCCGCTTCTGCCGCTTCCATAACCGCATCTGCAACAAATGCAGGTGGAACGAAGATCATTGAAACTGTAGCGCCTGTAGCTTTAACAGCCTGGCTTACTGTATCAAATACCGGTTTACCTAAGTGCTCTTGTCCACCTTTATTCGGTGTAACACCACCAACGATGTTTGTACCGTAAGCGATACACTGCTCAGCGTGGAAAGATCCCTCTTTACCAGTGAAACCTTGTACGATAACTTTTGTATCTTTGTTTACTAGAATAGACATTAATTACTCTCCCTTCGCAGCTTTAATAGCTTTAGCCGCACCGTCTGCTAGATCTGATGCTGTAATAACATTCGAGATGTTTGCATTTTTCAAAATCTCTGCAGCTTCTGCCGCATTCGTACCGTCTAGACGTACAACAACAGGTACATGAACATCTACCATCTTAGTAGCTTCCAAAATACCATTAGCGATACGGTCACAACGTACGATACCACCGAAGATGTTTACGAAGATCGCTTTAACATTCGGGTTTTTAAGAATGATCTCAAAACCTTTAGCAACAGTTTCCGGGTTCGCCCCGCCGCCCACGTCAAGGAAGTTAGCCGGAGTACCGCCCATGTGGTTGATCGTATCCATAGTACCCATTGCAAGACCAGCACCGTTTACCATACAACCGATCTCACCGTCTAGAGATACATAAGAGAGACCGTACTGACCTGCTTCACGCTCATCAGCATCCTCTTCAGAGATATCACGCATCGCTTCGATATCAGGGTGACGTCCAAGAGCCGAATCATCAAAGCCCATCTTACCGTCAAGCGCCAGGAAATCACCTGCACCTGTCTTGATCAGTGGGTTGATCTCGATCATTTCTGCATCGTTTTCCAGATAGACGTTGTAAAGTGCTGCAGCAAATTTGATAAATTTACCCTGCTCTTCTTTTGGAAGACCAAGACCGAACGCCAATTCACGGCCGTGGAAGCCCTGGAATCCTACAGCCGGGTCAACTGCAACTTTGATAATCTTTTCAGGAGTCTCTTCAGCGACTTTTTCAATCTCCATACCACCTTCAGTAGAAGCCATGATAATAGGCATCTCTTTGGCACGGTCTAGAACTACACCAAGATAAAACTCATCTTTGATATCTGCACCCTCTTCGATGTAAACCTTTTGTACCAGTTTACCCTCTGGACCTGTCTGGTGCGTAACCAGAGTCATTCCCAGGATCTCAGAAGCAAGTGTACGTACTTCGTCTAGAGATTTCGCCAGTTTAACACCGCCGCCTAGACCACGTCCTCCTGCATGGATTTGAGCTTTAACAACCCAGATTTTTCCACCAAGTTCTTCGGCTGCCTTTACCGCTTCATCAGCAGTGTTGGCAACGATACCGCGTGGGCACGGTACGTTATATTTTTTGAAAATCTGTTTTGCCTGATATTCATGAATATTCATCTAAAATTCCTCCTTATTAGATTAGGCTTTTGGAGCCGTCATATTTTCCGGTACGACGTACTTGTCGAACTCTTCTGCTGTAAGAAGACCCAGTTCCACTGCTGTCTCTTTTAGCGTTGATTTGTTTTTGTGTGCCGTTTTTGCAATCTTAGCCGCATTGTCATATCCGATATGCGGGTTCAGTGCTGTAACCAGCATCAGTGAATCATGCAAAAAGTGGTCGATCTTATCTTCAACCGGCATAATACCTACAGCACAGTGATCGTTAAATGAGACGATAGCATCACCCAGAAGGCGGCAAGACTGTAAAAAGTTGTATGCGATTACAGGTTTGAAAACATTGAGTTCAAAGTTACCCTGAGAAGCACCCATTGCAATTGTGACGTCATTACCCATAACCTGGCACGTTACCATTGTCACGGCTTCTGCTTGTGTCGGGTTGACTTTACCCGGCATGATAGAAGAACCCGGCTCGTTTTCTGGAATCGTAATCTCACCCAGACCACAGCGAGGACCGGAAGCCAACCAACGTACGTCGTTGGCGATCTTCATCATATCAGCTGCCAATGCTTTAAGTGCACCGTGAGCAAAAACCAGTGCATCGTGTGATGTCAACGCATGGAACTTGTTCGGAGCTGTTACAAACTGATGTCCTGTAAGTTCAGAAAGCTTTTTGGCCACACGTTCACCCAGTTCCGGGTGTGCATTCAGACCGGTACCTACTGCCGTACCGCCAAGCGCCAGTTCACGTACTGCTTCCAGAGAGTCTTTTGCCATCTTTTCACATTTAGCCAGCATCTCAACCCAGCCGCTGATCTCTTGTCCAAGAGTAAGCGGTGTCGCATCCTGAAGGTGTGTACGCCCGATTTTAACGATATCTTTAAACGCTTCAGACTTAGCCTGCAGAGTAGCTTTGAGTTTTGCGATAGCCGGAAGTACCTGCTCTTCAACCGCGATAACCGAAGCGACATGAAGTGCTGTCGGATAGGTGTCGTTTGATGACTGAGATTTGTTCACGTCATCATTTGGGTGTACAAGCTTCTCTTTTCTAAAATCACCGCCAAGGATCTCCGTTGCACGATTAGCCAATACTTCATTGTTGTTCATATTGGACTGTGTACCCGAACCTGTCTGCCATACCACCAACGGATAGTTGCCGTCAAGCTTACCGGAAAGCATGTCATCCGCAGCCTGTGCGATAGCTTCGGCTTTTTTCTCATCAAGCTTGCCAAGATCTTTATTAACCAGCGCTACGGCTTTTTTAAGATAAGAGAATGCTCTTGTGATCTCATAAGGCATCTTCTCTTCGCCGATGGCAAAGTTTTGGATAGAACGTTGCGTTTGTGCACCCCAGTAGGCATCTACAGGAACCTGCATATCTCCCATTGTATCTTTTTCAATTCGGTAG
>JBFEYF010000058.1:0-9809 GCA_041562295.1 Sulfurimonadaceae bacterium | reverse complement strand
TCGCCGTTTCGGAACTTTTGAAAGATCGTATCAAAAGAGTCCTGCTTGTTATGAGAACTATAGACCTCTATGACGTTTTAAAGACATGCGTTATAGGATACCCTCCCCCACATGGTAAAAAAGTGTTGAGGTTACTCCCCGGGCATTTAAAAAGGAACCGCATTGGGGTCCGCTGCCGCGGACACCGTTTTCAATAACTTTCACATCTGCGGTTTTCGGATCCATAATGGCGAAGCACGGGGCATTGCCGTAAAGCCTTGATAAGCGGGTACTGGTTTTCTCGTCAAGAGGAATGGCCAACATATCATATCCTTGGTGATTGGGTTGTCACCAGGGAGATACAAGAACCGTTCTAGCTCTATCTCTATCAGTAGCTGTTTTCGTAAGCCTCTTTGATGGCAGAGCGTTCGGAAAGTGTTTTGACCGTATCGGTTACCTGGTTTTGTCCCAGATGGTACTCTTTTTTAAGCATATCAACCGAATCTTTCATCTCCGTTTTGATTTCCGCCAAAAATGCCTCGACCTGCTGGCGCAGATCGATAAGATCTTTATGCTCATGATCCTGCAGCATCTTAAGCAGCTTTTCGATTTCGCCCTTGGCGATAAAGTAGTCATCAAAAATCGTACGGGTCTGATCAATAAGGTCATAAATCGATTTATAGATAGGGCTTAAATCCAGACTCTGTTCGATCACATTTGCGATATTACGCTTAGCCAAATCTATATGGCTGTTAAGGGTCTGCATCGATGCCTGTGCTTCCGATTGCAGAAGATTGCTCTGCTGCAGATGTTCTAAACGCTCTTTAAGACGCTCATCAAAGTGGGCAAAGCTTTGATTGACATCCAAAAGGTTTTGGTTCACGCCCCTTTTAAGAGAAGCAAGAAGCTCCGTAAAATCGGGTGTCAGCGCTTTTTCCATAGAGGTAAGGCGCTCCTCCAGACTGTTTAGCGTGTTGGCCATATTGGAGAGTGTATCCAGCTTCGCTTTGACCAGTCCCAGATCTCTTTTTTGTACGCCCATAAAGAGATTGGCTGCTTTAATCATCTCAGGCGAAATCGGTGCACTTGTACCGCTGTCAAGGATAGAAATACGCTTGGAGAGCTCCTGCTGAATGTTGATGATCCTGTCCATACGGTCCAAAAAAAGTTCCTGGTTCAGTTCCAGTGTTTTAAGTACCGCATCCTCATCTTTTTGATGGGTATCCAAAAGCCTATGCAGGTTGCGTTCATTATCTGCGACTCTCTCTATATTGGTATCGATCTTGGAAAAATAGCCCTGAATCTGGCCGATGAGCTGTACAAGAAGCTTTTGATCATCCTGCATCTCCCTCTTTTCACGGCGAAGCTGGGCAATCGTATAGAGGTTTACCAGTAGTATATAGGTGGAGATAACAAAAAAAAGCAGAATCAGCAGATCGAAATATGAGATGCCAAAAAGCATGGTACATCCTGGTTTTGAGTTGATACTAACTAATATCTAAAAGTTTCAGCAGCTCCATCGGGCTGTTTATACTGTTTTCATGCTCAAAATCTGCAAATCCCCATGTCACATGAACACTTTTTATTTTGGCATTTTCACCAGCTTTAACATCTTTTAGATTGTCACCTACCATAAGCGGTGTAGGATCTTGTGCATTATCATAACCATAATTTTTTAAAATATCAACAATCATATGGGGATCAGGCTTGGAACTGTGGGTATCGGCACCGAAGATATAATCAAAGTGATGGTGTACATCAAGAAAGCCCAGCATCCTTTTGGCAAATGTCGAAGGGGCATTTGTAGCGACACTGCATCGTACTCCGTTTGCTTTGAGGCGTTCAAGAAGCGGCCGGATCTCATCATAAAGGCAGACATTCTTGATGCATTCGTCATAATAGTGCGCTTCGAAAAGATCGCGTTCACGCTGCTCGTAGACCTCTTTGTCATAAAAGATCTTTGCCAGGTTTCGTTGATCACTGTTGATCGCTTCCGTAACGTTTTCGATCGTTAAGGGTCCCAGCCCCAGTGTGCTTCGGACAAAATTGATAGATGAGGTAATATCCACGGCGCTGTCAATGAGCGTACCGTCCATATCAAAGATGATAAATTGTCTTTTCAGTCTACTTTTCATAGCCTATAAGATCCAAAATAGTGTTCACCAGCATAGGATGGTCATTAAGGCACGGTACCACTTTATAATACTCATAACCGAGCTCTTTGGCGACCTCTTCATACTCGATATGCAGTTCAAACTCGGTTTCAGAGTTGTCAATCATAAAAGCAATCGGGTAGATCAGTGCCTTTTTGTTGGCTTTTTTCGCTTCCAAAGCCTGCTCCAGCGAAGGTTCGATCCACTTCATCGGACCGACTTTGGATTGATAGGCCAAGCTTACCGAGTGAAACTGCAGACCCGACTCTTGCAGCTTCCTTGAAAGAATGTCAACATGCTCTTCGACATGCTTTTGATAGAGGTCACCTTTTTTAATGACACTTTCGGGCAGGCCGTGGGCAGAAAAGATCAGATCGATTTCGCCGACACCCTCGCCCTGAACAGCTTGTTGAATACTCTCAACGATGCCCCGGTTCAGGTACTCATTGCCGTAAAAGCTGGAGATGACCGTCGTAGTGACATCAAAGTGTTTTTTATCCATCATCTCAATAAAATCTTCCACAGATGAAGCGGTGGTTGTCGTGGAGTGCTGAGGATAAAGCGGTACCAGATAGAGGTGTTCAATATCCTCCTGCATCAATGCGTCGATCGCATCCGATGCAAAAGGAGGGGTATAACGCATGGCAGCGACGGTCACAAACGCATCCCCTACAGACCGGTCAATCGCTTTGATAAGTTCGTTCGTGTAGCCGACAAGGGGCGATTTGTTACCCAGCTGACGGTACACCTCCTGGGCCTTTTCAACACGAAGTGTCGTGATGATCCCCGCGACAAATTTTCGGATGCGGGCTGAAGGGATAGAGAGAATATGTTTGTCATTAAACATGTTTTTTAAAAAGAGCTCTACTTCATGCAGATTGTTGGGTCCGCCCATATTTAAAAGCACGATCGCCTTTTTCATCCGTTATCCTTAGCTGTTTTCTTATCCAAAGGTTTGGTATAGTTGCCCTTCTTTTTCGCCCATCGGGTAAAAAGTCTGTGCTGCTCCAATCTCGAATCCACCGGTTCGCCTTCTACAAGCATACGTGTCAACATCTTGGCCAGATACGGGGCCAAGACAAAACCGCGCCCTCCAACACCGTTGATGATACTGATATTGGGATAATAGCAAAACTCTTTTGGATTTACCTTTGCTCCCTTTTGTAGATCCGGGAATTTATCTAAACTCTTCTCATGATCGACGACTCTTCCCAGGATAGGAAGGTAATCATAAGATCCCGATCGCACGCCGCCACGGTGGTCGACAATTTGGGTGTCTTCCAAAACTGCCAGCGACTTGGCTTTATCAAGAAGCGCCTCTGCATTGTGCGCTTCCAAAGGTTCATAAAAGGAGTGCTGCTTATGTGTTGCGCCGATAACGATCCGTCCATCAGGCTTTGTCGCAGAAATAGAGAGGTTTTGATGATAATTACATAAGGTCTGTGTAGAAGATAGCACCTCAATTCGCTCTCCCCAGATCGGCCGAAGTTGCATATAGGGAAGCTCAAGAGCCGATTCAAAAGCACCGGTAGCCAGTACCACTTCCTTGGCCGAGAATGCTTCATTGATCCGATAGTGATCCTCTTTATAATCAAGCTTTGTCAAAGCTTCACAGACAAAGTCGGCACTCTCTGCCAGCGCTTCGCATAAACGGTCAGGCTCGATCAGCCCGCTGTCGGGAAAGTAGATACCCTCTTTGGCAAGAACAGGATCCTGCAGCAGCTCAACCAGTTCATTATCAAAGGGTTCAAATGGAATCTCACTGCGCTCTTTAAAAACGGGGAAGTTTTCCAGGGCGTCCTGATGATCCTTTGGAAGATGCAAAAGCCCTTTTTGGGTGAGAAGATGGGGGAAGTTGGCGGTATAGTAGTCGATGCAGAAGCGATAGGCTTCATTGACGATCATCTTCAGATCACCGCCCTTGCCTACTTTTGGGGCCAAAAATGCCCCGGCAGCACCGCTGCCGCCCGAAGCGATACCAAAACGGTCCATAAGAAGGACACGTTTGCCCGCTTTGGTCAAAAAGTGCGCCATAAAGGTGCCGTTGATGCCGGCACCAATCACAGCAAAATCATACACTAGAGCGTGATCTCTTTAATATCGGCGATCGATTTGAAACTGAGGTAGATCTGCCCGATAAGGTTTTTACGGTTGTTTTTGAGTTTTTCATCCTCGGCATTAACCATAACGTTATCAAAAAAGTCTGCCAATTGCGGTGCCAGACCGAACAGAGCATCCAGCTGTGCTTCATAATCGCGGTAGCTCTGCTCTTTGACGCTGCTGTATGCTGCAAAAAGTGCACGCTCCGCGTCCTCTTCAAAAAGCGCCACATCGACCGTGTCATCATGGGAAGCGTTCATATCTTTGGTGATATTGGCTACCCGCTTAAAGATGCTTGTCATCTCTTTGAAGCTATCTGTATTGGCCATAGCCGCAACGGCTGAGATCTTCTTGTCAAGCTCCAGGATATTGCGTTCACCGCTGGCAATTACCGATTTGATAATCGAAGGATTGGCATCATACAGCGGATAGATACGCTCAAGGAAAAAGTTTTCCAGCTTGTTAAGTTCAAAATTTTGATAGTGCGCTTTATTCGCTTCGAAGATCGTAAAGATATCCAAAGGGAGCCCTCTGTCAATTGCGACACGGATAATACCCGTAGCCGCTCTGCGCAGCGCAAACGGGTCTCGTGAACCCGTCGGGATCTCGTCGATACTGAAAAGTCCCATTAAAGCATCGATCTTGACAGCCAAGGCGATCAGAGCCGAGAAGTCGTTTTCCGGCATCTGGGAGTCTTCACCGTCCGGAAGGTACTGCTCTTTGATCGCCGTTGCGACAAGCGGATCTTCTCCCAGCTTATTGGCATAATAGTACCCCATGATCCCCTGAAGCTCCGTGAACTCATAGACCATTTCACTCATCAGGTCAGCTTTACAGACTTCAAAAAGACGCTCCAGTAGCTCACGCACCTGAGAAACTTCTTTATCAAGAGATTTGGCGATTTGCGTCTCAAAAGCCGCAAAAAGAGAAAAAGCGATACTTCTTTCACGCCCCAGCTTATCCAGCAAATTACCCAGTCCCTGCATGTAGACGACTTTTTCAAGTCCGGTGTTGACAAGCCCGCGCTTAAGGTCATTATGGTAGAAAAAGAGCGCATCCGACAGACGAGCGTGTAAAACCTTCTCATTACCGCTTGTGATAAGCGTGTAGTCATCGGCGACGGCATTGCTTACGACGATAAAGTGGTTACTCAGCCGCCCCTCTTTATAGACGGGGAAGTAGCGCTGGTGTTCACGCATGGAAGTGATGACCACTTCGTCAGGCAGTTCCAAAAACTCCTGGGAAAAAGATCCGACCAAAGATACCGGGTGCTCCGTAATCGCTACGACTTCGTCCAAAAGCTCTTCATCGATCTCTATATGAATACTCTTGGCAGCTTCGATCTCTTTAAACTGCTTAAGTATTCTTTGTCGTCTGGATGCTGCGAAAAGGTCTACATTGCCCTCTTCAAGGATATCAAAAAAGCTTTTGGGATTCGTATAGCTTTTAGGTTCAAACGATGCCTGACGGTGGACGTAAGTTACGTTGCCCGACGTGACATCCAAAAAGGTGACAGGTATCGTCTGATGTCCCAGCATTACACCCATCCAGCGTACGGGACGGATAAAGCTCTCTTTGTTGCTTCCCCAGCGCATGCTCTTACCGAATGAGAGCGCATTGATAAAATCGTTGATCATCTGGGGTAAAAGGGTCTCGCTCGGCTGACCCGCTACTTCTTTCTTGAAATAAAGGACCTCTTTGCCCCCTTTAGTGCTGCGACCCAACGCATCAACCGAGACACCGCACTTTTTTGCAAATCCCAATGCCGCCGGAGAAGGTGTTCCGTCTTTAAAAGCGATCTCAACCGGAGCACCGAACATCTCTACCTCGGTATCATCCTGCTTGGTAGGAAAGGAGGGGTGCCACAAGACGAGTCGTCTCGGCGTATAGTGAAACTCAAAAGCTTCCAACAGAGCATTCTCTTCCAAGATTTTGCTCCATTTGTCAGCAATATTAGGAAGCTCTTTTAACAGAGGGATCGCCGGAAGTTCTTCGACACCGATCTCAATAAGTAGGGGTTGTAACATGACAGACCTTGCTATAATGATTAAAATAGTAACCGCGATTTTACTCCATTTTTGGTTAAGGGTAGTTTAGATATCATTCATTCAAGTTTCAACCGATCGGTTAATGCATTCAACCGATCGGTTAAAAAAGCAACCACAGACATATAGGAGTCACAATGGATACAAAATCAACTATTTTGGAAAAAGCCAAAGAGATGTTTGCCCTATTGGGTTATGAAGGTGTCAGCATGGGTAATATCGCTAAGGCTTGTCACCGCAACAAGGCAACAATCTACCACTATTTTCCGTCCAAAGAGCTACTTTATAATGATATAGTGACATCCTATTTAAACGGTATCGTTTTGGATATCGGCAAAAACACCCTCCCCCTGCCCGATGCCAAAGAGCAGATCAAAGCATTCATCAACACACTGTTGATACAGCCTATAACTATGATAAAGATCGTCAACCGCATCCATCTGGGTGAAATTGAACACCTCAATGATGAAAACCGCAAGACATTCAACAACCTGCAAAAGAGTTTTGATGCCGTTTTTAAAACCGGTATTGTCAACGGCGAATTCAAAATGATGTCACCCGAAACGGTCTACCATGTAATCTGGGGTGCGGCAACACACTACTGCCTGGAAAAATCACTATTAGAGAGAAAAGAGGATGAAGATAGACGCTTTAGTGATGAACTTTTTGAGATGGTTCATGCTTTGATAAAGTCCTGAATTATGTTGATATTTTATAATATTTATGCTTCTGTAATCTTAATGAAATATAAAATAAGAGTAATATTGTCTTATTTATGTTTTTTTAAAAGTTGTTGTGGATACAATACTGTCATAAAATTTACCAAAAGGACACAACATGCCTAAAATTAATCGTTATGTTGATATTGACACTGTTGAAAGAGAAGCTAAGAAAGATTATATCGATCGTCATTCACCGTTCGTACACTGTGAAGCGACTGCAAAAAAAGGTGAGAAGTTCCCTGTAACTGTTAAAGTCGGTAATGAGTATACACACCCGGATGATTTCGACCACTTTATCGCCAATGTTGCACTTTATGACGGTGAAACGCTTCTTGCACGTGCAGATTTCGTACCAGGTACAACTTTGGGTAATGAAAAGAGCCAGGCAGAGGTAACTTTCAATGTAGTTCCAACTGGTAGCAAAATGACTTTGGTAGCGCACAGCTACTGTACTAAACACGGTGTTTGGGAATCAGACCCGGTAACTGTAGAAGTTCAGTAACCCTTAACTTCCTACACCCCTCTCCCTTCTGGGAGAAAATCTTCTTTTTTTGCCTTCATTTAAACTCTTTTATCTATAATACATGCATGATTTCCTATCAACATCTCAAACAGCTCAAAGAGCTCTATCTTTTAAAAGCTACAGGCACACGTTATGTCGATCCGATCGTCATAGAGCATTCAGAAGTACAAGACCAGGAGATGCTTCCCGAAGATATCACGTCACTGCATAATGTCATCAGCGGATGCCACCTGTGCGACTTAAGCAAATCCCGCAGTGCGGTTCAGGTCTTTCACGGTGCCGCCGATGCCGAGCTGATGATCGTAAGCGATTTTCCTACCATGGCGGAAAACTCCGAAGGTGCCTATGCCGGAAAAAGCGGTAAGGTTTTGCGGGACATGATTGTCAACGTCCTTGAGATAGCCGTAGAGGATATCTACTTTACCCATCTTGTTAAATGTATGCCTTTGGGAGGCAAAGCTCCCGTAGAAAACGAAGTACTCAGCTGTAAACCCTTTTTGCAGCAGCAAATTGAGACAGTTAACCCAAAACTCATTGTAGCTCTGGGCGAGTTAAGCTATAATTACCTGACAAATGATAAAAGCGATTTTGGCAAGATCAAGGGGAAGATTCTTCCCTTTCACGGCTATAATCTCATTACCATTGACCATCCGAAATTTCTTGCGCGCAATCCGAGTGCCAAGAAGGATACCTTTAAAGATCTTATTTTGATAAAGAAGTTTTTATGCGACACCTGACACTATTTTTGTTCCTATTCTCCGCTTTATGGGCTAAAAGCTACCTCGCTTCCAATATAGCCGTACCCAAAAACAGAGTTATGGATATCGAGGTCGAGCAGTGCGGTGATGCCTGCTTGCAGCAGTATCTGGATCAGGGTATGATTTTCTCTTTCCTGGCTAACAGTGATGAGCAGATGGTAGACAAAAAACTTAAAGAGGCAAAAATGATCTTTGCCTCCTATTTCAACCTGGAAAAGAGCCTGCATGAGTCACTCTTTCGCGTTGCACTGCTAATACCTGATAAGATCATCGGCAACTATGCTGTAACCACAAACAATGCCGTCTTTGCCTATCTTATTGCCAAAAACAAATCCTTTGACCTTCAAGCCTATTATATAGAAAACGAAAACGAAGATACGATCAATGAGGCTTTGGAACAGATCAAGGCAGACGGCTTTTCCTATGTTATTGCACCGCTGACGCTTGAGGGGGCCAAAGAGATAGCCAAAGCGAAGCTGCCGCTTAACATCTACTTTCCAACCATTCATAAAAGCGACCTCAAAGACCCCCCTTCTACGCTCTTTTTCGGCGGTATCGATTATGATGCACAGATTGAAAAGCTTTTAAAATATTCACAAGGGTATATGGCGCTTTTTTATGACCCGAGCGAACTGGGCAAGCGTCTTAACAGTGTTGTCGAAGACAGTGTCGACCAGAAATGGATCCGTTTTGCGACACCGATTTCCCGTAAACGCTCCAACTTGAAAAACTTTTTACGGCATGATGATCTTTTGCAAAACGGAACCATCTTTGTCAATACCTCTACAGTGCGAAGCGGTATCGTTATGTCGCAACTGACCCTTTATGATGTGCAACCAGCCGTCATCCTATCGACGCAGATCAACTACAGTCCCCTCATCCTTTCCATCACCCAGCAGCAGGACCGGGAAAATATGTATATCGCCAACTCCATCGAAGATCATAATAATATCTTCATTGAGGCGAACAGACTTTTGGATAACGATATTGTCTATGACCGGATCAATTATGCCACAATGGTGGGTATAGATTATTTCCTCTCCACGGTATCGGGAGAAAAACGGGAGTATCAGGAGCGGGTCGAAGCCAACCAGGTTATCTACCCTATTACGATCTACCGGCCTACTCTGCACGGTTTTGCCAAAGTCGACTGACTTTAGCTCTCTTTAAAAACCGCCAGCTCCGCTTCGGAGAGACGGACGATTTTCCCCTCTTTATTGGTCAGCACAAAAGTACCTTCCATCTCAAACAGCACCTTGCCGCCACACAGAACTTCCTGGTACAGCGTAAAAGATGCTTTACTGATAGATGAGACTTTAAGCGTTACATCCAGCAGATCACCCAGTTTCGCCGATGCCTTAAACTTTGCATTGATCGCCGTAATAACAAAATGGTGCTCCCCGCGCTGCGGCGAGCTACCCTGGACAAAGAAGTGCTCACTTCTGGCCCGTTCGCAAAACTTCAAGTAGTTGGCATGATAGACAATTCCGCCGACATCGGTATCTTCATAATAGACACGGTACTGCGGT